>NZ_WWIA01000869.1 GCF_009870065.1 Streptomyces sp. SID5785
CCTGGTCGGCGAGTCCGGCTCCGGCAAGTCCACCGCCGCCCGCGTGGCGCTCGGCCTGATCGCCCCGACGGCCGGCTCCGTGCGCCTGTTCGGCGCCGATCTGGCCCGCACCCGGGCGCGGGCGCGGCGTGCGCTGCGGGCCGGGATCGGCGTCGTCCTCCAGGACCCGGTCGCCTCGCTGGACGCCCGGATGACGGTCGGCGAGTGCGTCGCGGAACCGCTGCGGGTGCACCGCGGGCGGCTGTCCGGCAAGGAGCGCGCGGCGCTGGTCGGCGACGTCCTCGACCGGGTCAGGCTGCCGCGGGACGTGGCGCGGCGCGCACCGCGCGAACTGTCCGGCGGGCAGCGCCAGCGCGTCAGTCTCGCCCGCGCCCTCGTCCTCGGGCCGCGCCTGCTGGTGGCCGACGAGCCGACGAGCGCCCTGGACGTGAGCGTGCAGGAAGCGGTCCTCGAGGTGATCCGCGAGCTGCAGGAGGAGCTGGGCTTCGCCTGCCTGTTCGTCTCCCACGACCTGGCCGTGGTGCAGCAGTTCGCGCGCCGGGTCGTCGTGATGCGGGCGGGACGGGCCGAGGAGCAGGGGCTCACGTCGGCGACCCTGCTGCACCCCGAGACCGACTACACGCGGCGCCTGCTGGCCGCGGTGCCGGTGCCCGACCCCGTCGTGCAGCGCGGCCGCAGAGCGGAGCGGCTCGCGACGCTGGCCGCCGGGCGGGCGGAGGAGCAGGCGTGAGGGAGTCCGGCGCCCCGGTCGTCGCGGGGATCGACATCGGCGGCACGACCACCCAGGTGGTGCTGTGCGACGAGGAGCTGACCGTGGTGGACCGCGCGGCCGGGGCGACCCCGGCCCGCTCCGGCGGCCGGGCGATGATCGCCGCCGCGCTGGACCTGCTCTCCACCGTCCGGGCGCGCACCCCGGGCCGGCTGACGGCCGTCGGGGTGGGGGCGGCCGGGGTGGTCGACGCCGCGTCCGGGCACGTCCTGGTGGCCAGCGACTCGTTCACCGACTGGGCCGGGTTCCCGGTGGCGGCCGCGCTGCGCGCCGCGCTGGGCGTCCCCGCGTTCCTGGACAACGACGTGAACGCCTTCCTGCGCGGTGAGATCGCGTGCGGCGCCGCGGTGGGCGAGCGGGACGTCCTGGGCATGACGCTGGGCACCGGTGTCGGCGGGGCGCTGTGGACCGGCGGCGCCCTGCACACGGGGGCCCACGGGGCGGCCGGCGAGATCGGTCACGTCCCCGGCTTCGGCGACCTGCCCTGCACCTGCGGCGGCCGCGGCCACCTGGAGACGCTCGCGTCGGCCCGCTCCGTGCGGGCCCGGTACGGGGAGCGCACCGGGCGGGAGCTGACCGCCCGGGAGGTGGCCGAGGCGGCGCTGGCGGGGGACGCCGACGCGCGGTCCGTGTACGCGGCGGCGGGCGCCGGGATCGCGCGGGCCGTCGTGATGACCGCGGGGCTCATGGACATCGGGACGGTCGTGATCGGGGGCGGCGTCAGCGGCGCCTGGCCGCTGCTCGAACCGCTGATCCTGGAGCCGCTCGCCGCGGAGCCGCCGATCAGCGGCCACCCGGTCAAGCTGCTCCCGGCGGCCCTGGGCGCCGATGCCGTGCCGCTGGGCGCGGCGGCCCGGGCGCGCCACGAGCTGACCACCCGCTGACCGGGGCCCGGGGTCCGGGCAGCGCGGAGGGGCGGTACCGGAGGTTCTCCGGTACCGCCCCTCCGCGTTCGTCCGGCGCCGGTCAGCCGGCGAGCAGCGCGCGCACGCGGTCCGCGCCGACGGCGAGGAGCAGCGTGGGCAGGCGCGGGCCGGTGTCCCGCCCGACGAGCAGGTGGTAGAGCAGCGCGAAGAAGCTGCGCTGGGCGGCCTTGATCTCGGGCGGGAGCTCCTTGGCCGTGGCGTCGGCGGGGAAGCCGGCCTGGACCTTCGGGACGCCGTACACGAGGTGGGTCAGACCGTCGAGGGACCAGTGGTCGTCGAGTCCGTCGAGGAGCAGGGCGATCGAGGCGCGGGAGGCGTCGTCGAGGCCGGCGAGGGCCTCGGCGTCGGGCTCGGTGCGCACGATCGTGCGGGACTCGGCGGGCACGTAGGTGCTGATCCAGGCCTCGGCCTTGTCCAGGCGGGGCCGGACGGTGGCGAGGTCGGTGACCGGGTGCTCGGGGTCGAGCTCGGAGAGGATGCGCTGGACCTGCTTCTCGTCGCCGGCCGTGACGTCGGCGGCGGCGGCGAGGGTCCGGTAGGCGAGCGGGCGCTCCGTGCGGGGCAGGTCGCCCGCGGCGGTGCCGACGGCGCGGCGGTAGGCGGCGGCGTCGGCGGGCAGTACGGTGCCGTCGGCGACCTTGGCGCCGAGCTTGTCCCACTCGTCGTAGAGCCGCTGGATCTCCTGGTCGAAGGCGATCTTGAACGACTGGTTGGGACGGCGGCGGGCGTAGAGCCAGCGCAGGATCTGCGGCTCCATGATCCGCAGCGCGTCCCCGGGGGTGGGCACGCCGCCCTTGCTGGACGACATCTTGGCCATGCCGCTGATGCCGACGAACGCGTACATCGGGCCGATCGGCTGCTTGCCGCCGAAGACGCGGTCGACGATCTGGCCGCCGACCTGGAAGGACGAGCCCGGCGACGAGTGGTCGACGCCGGACGGCTCGAAGATCACGCCCTCGAAGGCCCAGCGCATCGGCCAGTCGACCTTCCACACCAGCTTGCCGCGGTTGAACTCCGACAGGAGCACGGTCTCGGTGAAGCCGTCAAGGGTGCAGGTGTAGGACAGCTCGGTGGTGTCGTCGTCGTACGACGTGACGGTCGTGAGGTCCTTGCCGCACTGGCCGCAGAACGGCTTGTACGGGTAGTACCCGCCGGTGCCGCCGCTGCCGTCGTCCTCGGACGCGGCGCCGGAGCCCTCGGCGGCCTCCAGCTCGGCCTCGTCCTGCGGCTTCTGCTGCTTCTGCTGCTTGGCCGGGTCCTTCTTGGTGCGGTACTGGTCGAGGATCGCGTCGATGTCGCCGCGGTGCCGCATCGCGTGCAGGATCTGCTCGCGGTAGACGCCCGCGGTGTACTGCGCGGTCTGGCTGATGCCGTCGAACTCGACGCCGAGGTCGGCCAGGGCGGCGACCATGGCGGCCTTGAAGTGCTCCGCCCAGTTCGGGTACGCCGAGCCGGCCGGGGCGGGGACCGCGGTGAGCGGCTTGCCGATGTGCTCGGCCCAGGACGCGTCGGTGCCCGGGACGCCGTTCGGCACCTTGCGGTAGCGGTCGTAGTCGTCCCACGAGATCAGGTGGCGCACGGTGTACCCGCGGCGGCGGATCTCGTCGGCGACCAGGTGCGGGGTCATGACCTCGCGCAGGTTCCCCAGGTGGATCGGGCCGGAGGGCGACAGGCCGGAGGCGACCACAACGGGTTTGCCCGGGGCGCGACGCTCGGACTCGGCGATGACATCGTCCGCGTAACGGGACACCCAGTCCTGGGTCTCCGCGCCTGTGCTCTGGGCTGCCACGATTCGGGGTGCCTTTCCGTTCAGGTCGTACGGCGTGGTCGCTCTCCACGCCTGGGACATTGTCCCAGTTCCTCGGGCCACACGGAAAACGCATTGTCAGCGGCCGCTCCGGGGCGGGTGCGGCGGCCGGCCGGTGGGGCGGGCGGCCCGGCGGGCGGCCCGGATAACCCGTTGCCGTGCCGTGAAATACTGGGACGACTCGAATCAGCCCCGACCAGAACGGCAGCCCATACCCATGGCCCCGGTCACGTCCATCACCGCCTCCGTCCGGCAGCGCCTCACCGACGCCCTCACGGCCGCCCTCCCGGAGACCGTCGGAGACCCACTGCTGCGCCGAAGCGACCGGGCCGACTACCAGGCCAACGGGATCCTGGCGCTCGCCAAGAAGGCGAAGGCGAACCCGCGGGAGCTGGCCGCCCAGGTCGTCGAGAAGATCGTCAACGGCGACCTGCTCGCCGACGTCGAGGTCTCGGGCCCCGGCTTCCTGAACGTGACGGTCACCGACGCGGCGATCACCCGGACCCTCGCGGCGCGCTCCGCCGACGGCGACCGGCTGGGCGTCGCGGCGAAGGAGAACCCGGGCGTCACGGTCATCGACTACGCCCAGCCGAACGTGGCGAAGGAGATGCACGTCGGGCACCTGCGCTCGGCGGTCATCGGGGACGCGCTGCGCGGCATGCTCGACTTCACCGGCGAGCACACGATCGGCCGGCACCACATCGGCGACTGGGGCACCCAGTTCGGCATGCTCATCCAGTACCTGATCGAGAACCCCGGCACCCTGGCGCCGCCCGCCGAGGAGGCCGTCGACGGCGAGCAGGCCATGTCGAACCTGAACCGGGTGTACAAGGCGTCGCGTGCCGTCTTCGACGCGGACGAGGAGTTCAAGGAGCGGGCCCGCAAGCGGGTCGTCGCGCTCCAGTCCGGCGACAAGGAGACGCTGGACCTGTGGCAGCGGTTCGTCGACGAGTCGAAGGTGTACTTCTACTCGGTCTTCGAGAAGCTCGACATGGAGATCCGCGACGACGAGATCGTCGGCGAGTCGGCGTACAACGACATGATGGCCGAGACGGCGCGGCTCCTGGAGGAGTCGGGCGTCGCGGTCCGCTCCGAGGGCGCCCTCGTCGTGTTCTTCGACGACATCAAGGGCAAGGACGACCAGCCGGTGCCGCTGATCGTGCAGAAGAAGGACGGCGGCTTCGGCTACGCGGCCTCCGACCTCTCCGCGATCCGCGACCGCGTCGTCGGCCTGCACGCCACGTCGCTGATCTACGTCGTGGACGTGCGTCAGTCGCTGCACTTCAAGATGGTCTTCGAGACGGCCCGGCGGGCGGGCTGGCTGAGCGACGAGGTCACCGCCCACAACATGGGCTACGGCACGGTGCTCGGCGCGGACGGCAAGCCGTTCAAGACGCGTGAGGGCGAGACGGTCAAGCTGGAGGACCTCCTCGACGAGGCCGTCGAGCGGGCCACCGCCGTCGTGCGCGAGAAGGCCGAGAAGGTGGGCCTGACCGAGGACGAGATCGTCGAGAACGGCCGGTTCGTCGGCATCGGCGCGGTGAAGTACGCCGACCTGTCGACGTCCGCGAACCGCGACTACAAGTTCGACCTGGACCAGATGGTGTCGCTCAACGGCGACACGAGCGTGTACCTCCAGTACGCGTACGCGCGCATCAAGTCGATCCTGCGGAGGGCCGGCGACTCGGCGGAGCCCGTCGCGCACCCGGAGCTGGCGCTGGCCCCGGCGGAGCGGGCGCTCGGCCTGCACCTGGACGCGTTCGGCGATCTGGTCTACGAGGCCGCCGCCGAGTACGCGCCGCACAAGCTGGCCGCGTACCTGTACCAGCTGGCCTCGCTGTTCACGACGTTCTACGACCAGTGCCCGGTGGTCCGCCCGCGCCCTGCGCAGGAGGTCGTCGAGAACCGGCTGCTGCTGTGCGACCTGACGGCGCGCACGCTGCACCGGGGCATGGCCCTGCTGGGCATCCGGACGCCCGAGAAGCTCTGACGGACGGTGCGCCGGACCGTCCCCGCGACGGTCCGGCGAGGGTGGTGGCCCGGGGTGCGCGAGCGCCCCGGGCCACTGTCGTTCACCCGGGGTCACGCGCGATCCACTCGCTGCCGCCCAGGGGGTAGTGGTAGCCGGGCCGGCCCTCGTTGGCGCTCGTGCGGAACGGGGTGCCGTCGTTGTCGATGCGGACCGTGCCGTGGCGGGAGCCGCTGGACCAGTCGAGGGTCAGGTACCAGCGCACGTCGTGGGCCTCGGTGTGCGCGGTGATGTAGAAGACCTCGGGGTCGGACTCGCTGACCTTGTACGGGAAGTCGCGCTGGCCGTTGATGCCGCTGACGGTGGGGCTGCCCGCGTCGAGCGGGACGTCGAACGACCTGGTCTCGACGCCGCCGCCGCAGCCCGAGCCCATCGCGTAGTCGTTCCAGGCGAGCGGGGCGGACTTCCCGGCAACGGTGACGTGCAGGGCCTCCAGGACGACCGTGTCCGGGCCGGTGCCCTGGAGGGTGAGGGCCACGCGCTGCTCGCCGCCGGAGACGGCCCCGTAGGCGGACGCCCAGCCGGGGGCGCCCTGTTCGTCGGCGGGCGGGCCGACGTGGTCGGGGTCGCTGTCGACGAGGAAGTGCTGGCTGCACGGCTGGTCGTAGACGTAGGGGCGGGTGCCGACCGTGAAGGGGGTGCCGGTGGCGGGGGCGCCCCCGCCGGTGCCGCCCGTGCCGCCCGTGCCCGGGCTCCGGGACTCCGGTGCGCCGCTCCTCCCGCCCGCGGCCGGGTCCTTGCCCTGGTCCCGGTCCTTCGCGCCTGCGGAGGGGGACGGGGAGCCGGACACGGAGGCGGACGCGCTCGCCGCCGTCGGCTGCCGGGCTCCGGCGGCCCGGTGGCGGCCGGAGGCGTCCTGGCCGTCGCCCGCGAACAGGTCGACGGCGAGGACCGTGGCACCGAGGACGGCGGCGACGGCCACGGCGGCGATCAGGGCGGTGCGCCGGCGCGGGCGGGGTGTCCGGGGCGCCGGGGTGCCGCCGCCCGCGACGGGGGTCACGTCCGGCGCGTCGGGGGTCACGTCCGGGGCGGCGGCGGCGACGGGGCCGGGGGTGGCGCCGGGGGCGGCGGCCCTGCGGTTCGCGCTGCCCCGGTGGGCGTCCGCGAGGATCCAGCGGCGATGCAGTTCGACGAGTTCCTCGGGCGTCGCCCGGCACACGCGCGCGAGGCGTTCCACGGGCGCGTAGTCGGTCGGTACCGCCGTGCCGTTGCAGTAGCGGTGCAGCGTGGACGTGCTCAGGTGGAGCCGCTTCGCGAGCGTGCCGTAACTCAGTCCGGAGCGGTCCTTGAGCCCGCGCAGCAGCTCCGCGAATCCGTCGGCCGCGTCCGCTGATCCGGCTCCCGTTGCCCCTGACACCCTGGTCCTCCATCCCACCGTGTCCCGTTCCGGCGTTCCAGGGGACACACGTTCGTGCTGGTCAGAGCCTGTTCCAGCGTTCCAGTGTCCCCAACTGCCCGGCGGGCGTGGCGGGTGGGACGGATCACGGCACAAGCTCCTGTCATCCAAGCACCACACCGCACCACAAGCCGAAGGGGCTCGACCGACATGACCCGCAACCGCACCGCCCGCTCCCGCCTCCTTCTCACGGCCGCGACCGTCGCGGTCGCCGCGCTCTCGCTGACCGCGTGCGACGACGGGTCGGGGGTGAAGGACGAGGGCGCGTCACTGGCGCCGTCCGCGACCGCCCCGGGCACGGCGCGGCCCGGTTCCACGGACGGCAAGGGCGGCGCCGAGGGCGACAAGACGCCCGCCTCCGCCCGGGGGAACGCGGGCGGAGACACGAACGGGACGGCGAACGGCACCGGGACCGGTGCGGCGGGCCGGGGCGGGCGGTCCGCCGGCGGGACAGCGGTCACCTGCGACGGCAACACCACCAAGACCGTCGCGGCCCCGCTCACCCGCCCCGTGAACCACATGCTGATCACCGTCACCAACACCGGCTCCCGCACCTGCTACCTCTACGGCTATCCGGCGGTGCGGTTCGGCGAGGCCCAGTCCGTCCCGCCGGTCATCGCCGACTCGAAGCCGCAGGCGGTCGTCACCCTCTCCCCCGGCGAGTCCGGCTACTCCTCCGTGAAGCTCTCGGCGGCGGACGGCAGCGGCACGAACGGCACCACGGCGAAGGACCTGACGGTCTACTTCCAGGGCCACGACGGCGAGGGCCTCACCGCGGGCGCCCACCCGTCCGTCCCGGCGAAGGGCGTCTACGTCGACAGCACCCTCGAGGTGACGTACTGGCAGCAGTCGATGGACGACGCGCTCTCCTGGTGACGCGGCCCGCGGACGGCCCGGGTCCGGTGGCGGTCGGACCGGGGCGGGACGGAACTCGGGGGTGGGCCCGTCCGTTCTCCGTTCGACCGACCGAGGACGGAAGACGGGGGCACCGATGGCACTGTTCGGGAACGCGCACACGATCGATCCGGGGAAGGCCGCGCACGAGTACGCGCGCCTCCTCGGCCAGGGTGAGCAGGTCTACGGGGCGTACCAGCTGATCCGCGACGCGATCCTGCTCACGGACAAGCGCATGATCATGATCGACAAGCAGGGGATGACCGGCAAGAAGGTCGAGTACCACTCGGTGCCGTACCGGAGCATCACGCACTTCGCGGTCGAGACGGCCGGGCACTTCGATCTGGACGCCGAGCTGAAGATCTGGGTGTCGGGCAGCGGGACGCCCATCGAGAAGACCTTCACCAAGGGCGTCGACATCTACGAGGTGCAGGCGATCCTCAGCCAGTTCGTCGCCCGCTGACCGATGGCGTACGTGGAGGAGCTCGCCGCCCGCGCCCGCGCCTTGGCCGCTCCCGGCGCCCGGCGCGTCATCGGGATCGCCGGGCCGCCCGGCGCGGGCAAGTCGACGCTGGCCGCGGCGGTCGTCGAGGCGCTGGACGGGGCGGCGGTACCGGTGCCGATGGACGGGTTCCATCTGGCCGACGCCGAGTTGCACCGGCTGGGCCGCGCGGACCGCAAGGGCGCGCCGGACACGTTCGACGCGTACGGGTACGCGGCTCTGCTGCGGCGGCTGCGGGAGCCGCGGCCGGGCGAGACGGTGTACGCGCCCGCGTTCGAGCGGGAGTTGGAGCAGCCGCTCGCGGGTGCGCTGGCGGTGCCGCCGGACGCGCCGCTGGTCGTGACGGAGGGGAACTATCTGCTCCTCGACGAGCCGCCCTGGCGGGACGCGGTGCGGCCGCTGCTCGACGAGGTGTGGTGGGTCGCGGTGGACGGGCCGACCCGGGTGAGCCGGCTCGT
Organism: Streptomyces sp. SID5785; assembly: GCF_009870065.1. Classification (GTDB taxonomy): domain Bacteria; phylum Actinomycetota; class Actinomycetes; order Streptomycetales; family Streptomycetaceae; genus Streptomyces. The sequence goes on from NZ_WWIA01000869.1 coordinate 8,782, forward strand.
CGCCCGCCACGTCCGGTTCGGCAGGACCCCGGCCGAGGCCCGCGCCTGGGTCCTGCGCTCGGACGAGGCGAACGCCCGCCGCGTGGCCTCCGGCCGGGCGCGGGCGGACGTGGTGGTGGACCTCGACGCGGGTTCGGTGCGGGAGCGGCGGTAGGAGGGCGGGTCGGTCGCGGTCAGGCGCGCAGATGGTGCTTGAGGACCTTGCCGGAGGCGTTGCGCGGGAGGTCGCCGACGAACTCGATCTCGCGGGGGACCTTGTAGTTGGCCATCTCGCGGCGGGACCAGGCGATCAGGTCGTCCGCGGTGAGGACGGCGCCGGAGCGCCGCACCACGTACGCCTTGCCGACCTCGCCGAGCCGCCCGTCGGGCACGCCGACGACCGCGACGTCGGCCACCTCGGGGTGCAGGCCGATGAGCTGCTCGATCTCGGCGGGGTAGGCGTTGAAGCCGCCGACGATGAACATGTCCTTGATGCGGTCGGTGATGCGCAGATAGCCGTCGGCGTCCAGGACGCCGACGTCGCCGGTGCGCAGCCAGCCGTCCTCGGTGATCGCCTCGGCGGTGGCGGCCGGGTCCTCGTAGTAGCCGCGCATGACGTTGAAGCCGCGCACGAGGACCTCGCCGGGTTCGCCGGGGCCGGGTGACGCGACGCGGACCTCGGTGCCGGGGATGGCGCGGCCGGAGGTCGCCGCGATGCGTTCGGCGGGGTCGCCGCGGCGGCACATGGAGACGATGCCGCTGGCCTCGGACAGGCCGTAGGCCGTGAGGACGGTGCCGACGCCGAGTTCGCCGCGCAGCCGCTCGACGAGCTGGAGCGGCACGACGGCGGCGCCGGTGACGACGAGCCGCAGGGCGGACAGGTCGTGGGCGTCGCGGGCCGGATGGTCGAGCAGGGACTGGTGGAGGGTGGGCGGTCCCGGCAGGACGGAGATGCGCTCGGCGGCGATGTTGGCGAGGGCCGTGTCGACGTTGAAGACGGGTTGCGGGACCATCGTCGCGCCGCGCATGAGGCAGGCGATGATCCCGGCCTTGTACCCGAAGGTGTGGAAGAACGGGTTGACGATGAGATAGCGGTCGCCTTCGCGCAGCCCGGCGAGGTCGGACCAGATCGCGTAGCCGCGCAGGGTCTGGGTGTGGGTGATGACGGCGCCCTTGGGCCGCCCGGTGGTGCCGGAGGTGAAGATGATGTCGGAGGGCGCGGACGGGGCGACGGCCGCGGCGCGCTCGCGGACGGCGTCCGCCGTGACCGTGTCGCCCGCGGCGAGGAACTCCTTCCAGGTGCCGTAGCCGGGCGTGTCCGGCGCAGTGTCACCGAGCACGACGACCCGTTCCAGACAGGGCAGTTCGGCCCCGTTCTGCTGGGCGCGGCGCAGCGAGGCGACGTACGAGGTGCCGAGGAAGGTGCCCGTGACGAAGAGCAGGCGGGCCCGGCAGCGGGCGAGGACGTCGGCGGCCTCCGCGCCCTTGAAGCGGGTGTTGAGCGGGACGAGGACGGCGCCGGCGGTGACGGCGCCGAGGGCGGAGACGATCCAGTCCAGCGTGTTCGGCGCCCAGATCGCGACGCGGTCGCCGGGCTCGACCCCGTCGGCGAGGCAGGCGGCCGCGGCCCGCTCGACGCGTTCGCCGAGTTCCGCGAAGGTGATCCGGGTGCGGCCCTCGACGACGGCCTCGCGCCCGGCATACCGTGCGGCCGCGTCCTGCACCAGCTCCGGGATCGTGCCCCACCCGGCATCATCCGTACCGTCCGTACGCATCGAACGACCTCCCACCACGCCGTAGCTGACTATCCGTCAGATTAGCTGTAGCCTGACGCGCTGTCAGCAGACGGAGCGGCCGGATCCCGGTGCTCCGGTTCGTTCCAGGTGGGGGTGCCCATGGCGGGACTGAAGGACGCGACAGCCATCGTCGGCATAGGCCAGACGGCCTTCGCGAAACAACTCCCCGAATCCGAGAAGACCTTGGCGTGCCGGGCGATCCTGGCCGCGCTCGACGACGCGGGCATCGCCCCGGCCGAGGTCGACGCGTTCGCCTCGTACACGATGGAGGAGACCGACGAGGTCGAGGTCGCCAAGGCGATCGGCGCCGGTGACGTCACCTTCTTCTCCAAGGTCGGCTACGGCGGCGGCGGTTCCTGCGCCACCGTCGCGCACCTCGCCGCCGCGATCGCCACCGGGCAGGCGAGCGTCGGGGTCGCCTGGCGCTCGCGCAAGCGCGGCTCGGGGCCGCGCCCGTGGAAGAACACCGCCGTGCAGCTGCCGACCCCGGCCCAGTGGACCCGGCCGTTCGGGCTGCTGCGCCCGGCCGACGAGATCGGCATGCTCGCCCGGCGCTACATGCACGAGTACGGGGCGACCCGCGACCACCTCTTCAACGTCGCGCTCGCCTGCCGCAACCGGGCCAACCAGAACCCCGACGCGATCATGTACGAGCGGCCGCTGACCCGGGACATGTACATGAACTCCCGGTGGATCAGCGAGCCGCTCTGCCTCTTCGACAACTGCCTGGAGACCGACGGCGCGCTCGCCTGCGTCCTCGTCTCCGCCGAGCGCGCCCGGGACTGCCGGCAGCGGCCCGTCTCCGTGCACGCCGCCGCGCAGGGGCTGCCCGCCCAGCACCACGGCATGGTCAATTACTGGAACGACGACCCGCTCACCGGTCCCGCCTGGACCGCCGCCCGCCACCTGTGGAAGAACGCCGACCTCACCCCCGAGGACGTGGACGTCGCCCAGATCTACGACGCGTTCACGCCGCTGATACCGCTGTCGCTCGAGGGGTACGGGTTCTGCGGGCGGGGGGAAGGGGCCGCCTTCACCGAGGGGGGTGCGCTGGAGATCGGG
>NZ_WWIA01000870.1 GCF_009870065.1 Streptomyces sp. SID5785
GTTCCCGCCGACCTGCTTGATCGAGTCCCGCCAGTCGGGCTGGTCCAGGTAGAGGCGGATGGAGCTGCCCGGGTGGAAGTTGGCGTGGGTGAGCGGGACCGACGCGGGCGAGGGCACGAGGGTCACCCGGGCGAGCGCGACGGCGAAGCCGACCATGCACACGAAGCCCAGAGCCATGACGGCGGCGCGCACCGGTCGCCATGCCCACGTACGTCTTCGAAGCCTTGGCTCTTTTTCCATGTGCCGCTCATTACCCAGGAGTCGGGGCCGCACGCGTGTCACGGCCCGATCGGCCCTTCCGGGCGTCCGGTCCGTCCGGGGGCATCCGATCCGTCCGGGGCGTCCGGGCGGCTCAGCCCCTGACCGCCGCCACGCACAGGTCGTAGAGGTCGATGATCTCACCCTCGCCGTCCTGGTCGACCCAGGACATCGACGCGGCGTCGAGGCACGCGAACGCGGTCGCGACGACGGCCCGGGTGTGCGCGCGCGGATTCCCGGCGGCCGCACCGGTCCGCGGCTCGACGAGGGGCAGCAGCTTCTCCTGGAACCGCAGCCGCTTGTCCAGCCATCCGGCGCGCAGGGAGGGCGTGCGGTGCAGCAGACGGAAACGCTGGAGCGCCTGCTCGCGGCTCTCGTGGACGGCCAGGACGGCGGCGAACCCGGCGCGCAGCACCTGCCAGGCGTCGGCCCCGGCCGGCTGCTCGGTGACCGTCTCCTCCAGCACCGCCCAGAACCGGTCCTGATCGCCGCCGAGCAGGTCCTCCTTGGTCCCGAAATAGCGGAAGAGGGTGCGCTGGGAGACCCCGGACTCACGGGCGATCTGGGCGACGGTCGTCTCGTCGTAGCCCTGCTCGACGAACAGCCGCAGCGCCGTCTCGAGGATCTCCCGCGAGGCCAGCTGCCGGGTCCGGTCCCACAGTGTGCCCGGTGCGGCGGTCGCCGCCGGTGACTTCGCTTCCTGCTTCATGCGCCCATGGTCCCGCACGCCGAGGGGTGCGACCGGCATGACACCGAGCGGCAGTCTGACAGTCACTGCCAAAAAGGCGTACGCTGACAGAAAGGGGCGCGGCAAGGCGCCCCCGACCACGGGCCGCCGCGCCCGACGCACACACCCCACGAGGAGCGCACCATGTCCACACCCACAGCTCTGGTCACCGGTGGCACCAGCGGGATAGGCCGGGCGACCGCCGAGCTGCTGCACGCGCGCGGGTATCGCGTGATGGTCACCGGCCTCACCGGGACCGAGGGCCACGGACTGCCCGACGAGGTCGCCGTCGTCCGCGCCGACGCGCGGTCCCTCGCGGATCTCGATCACGTGATGGACGAGGTGCGCGCCCGGTTCGGCACACTCGACCTGCTGTTCCTCAACGCCGGTGTGTCGCGGCCGGGCCCCGTCGAGTCGATCGACGAGGCGGCGTTCGACGACCTCTTCGACACGAACGTCAAGGGCGGCTTCTTCACGCTGCAGAAGGCGCTGCCGCTGCTCGCCGACGGCGGCTCCGTCGTGTTCACCGTCGGGGCCGGGGAGGGCGTCGGGTCCGCGGTGGCCGCCGCCAAGGGCGCACTGCTGCCGCTCATGCGCTCCCTGGCGCTCGAACTGGCCCCGCGCGGTGTCCGGGTCAACGCGGTGAGCCCGGGGCTCATCGACACCCCCGCGTACAGCAGGATGGGCGTCACCCGGGACATGATCGAGTCCTGGGCGCAGGCCGTACCGCTCGGCCGTGTCGGCACTCCGGACGACGTCGCCGAGGCCGTGGCCTTCCTCGCCTCGGACGCCGCCGCCTACATCACGGGCGACGACCTCGTCGTGTCCGGCGGTGTCGGGGTGCACGCCCGCCCATGAGCCCGGAGGCCGCGCCCGGGTGCCGGTTACTGCTCCGTCGCGGCGAACCGGTCCTGTCCGAGCACGGCGAGCAGCCGCAGCTTCTCGGCGTCCTCGGTGCGCGGCGCGGCCGTGAGGACGAGCAGCACCTGGGACTGGTCCTCGGTGAACAGCGCCTGGCAGTCGACCTCGATGGGGCCGATCTCCGGGTGGACGAGCGTCTTGTGGTCCTCGAAGCGCTGGGCCACCTCGTGGCGGGCCCACAGCTCGGCGAACTCCTCGCTCACCTCGCGGAGCGCCTCGACGAGGTCACCGGCCGGGGAGCGCGCACCCCGCACCCCGTAGGCGGCGCGCAGGTTCGCGACCTGGGCGCGGCTCTGCCGGTCGCGATCCTCCTCGGGATAGCGCTGCCGCTCGGCGGGGTCGGTGAACCAGCGGTAGATCGCGCTGCGCGCGTGCCCCGTGTGGTGCGAGGCGTCGCCCAGCAGGGCGGCGGCCATGCTGTTCTGGACCAGCGTCTCGCCGAGGTCGGTCAGGACGAGCGCGGGGGTGTCCACCAGGCGGTCGAGGACGCGCAGCAGCGCGGGGGCGACGTGGGTCGACACCGACAGAGTGGGCGGGGCGTTGTGCCCGGCGACCCGGAAGAGGTAGTCGCGTTCGTCGCCGGTCAGGCGCAGGGCGCGGGCGAGCGAGGCGAGGATGTGGGCGCTGGGCTGCGGGGCGCGCTGCTGCTCCAGCCGGGTGTAGTAGTCGGTCGACATGACGGCCAGGGCGGCGACCTCCTCGCGCCTCAGGCCGGGGGCCCGGCGCCGGGCGCCCTGGGGCAGGCCGACGTCCTGCGGCCGGAGGGCCTCCCGTCGGCGGCGCAGGAAGTCGGCGAGTGCGGTGCGGTCCATGGACCCGATTATCGGCCGGACGGGGCACGCCAACCAGGGATCGCCGATCCCCCGATCAGCGAACTCTGCACCGCGGGCGCCGCAGCGCCGAGAGTGGAGCCATGAACATCTCCGGAAACACCATCTTCGTCCCCGGCTCCACCAGCGGCATCGGTCTGGCCCTCGCGCTCGCGCTGCACGCGAAGGGGAACACCGTCATCGTCGGCGGCCGGCGGGCCGAGCTCCTGGAGCAGATCGCGGCCGAGCACCCGGGCATCGACACGGTGCAGATCGACACGGCGGACCCGGCGAGCATCGAGGCGGCGGCGAAGCAGGTGCTCGACCGCCACCCGGATCTCAACGTGCTCATCGCGATGGCCGGCGTGATGCGCGTCGAGGACTGGCACGCCCCGGCGTCGTTCCTCGCCTCCGCCGAGTCCACCGTCACCACCAACGTGCTCGGCCCGATCCGGCTCCTCGCCGCCTTCATCGAGCACCTCCAGGCACAGCCGGACGCCACCGTCATGACCGTGTCGTCGGGTCTGGCCTTCGCGCCGCTCAAGGTGACGCCGAGCTACAACGCGTCGAAGGCCGCGATCCACATGCTCAGCGAGACCCTCCGCCTGCAGCTCGCCGACACGTCGGTGAAGATCGTGGAGCTGGAGCCGCCGGCCGTGCGCACCGCGCTCATGCCGGGCCACGAGGACAACGAGGCGGCGATGCCGCTGGACGAGTTCATCGCCGAGGTGATGGACCTCATCGAGACGCGTCCCGACGCCCGGGAGATCCAGGTCGAGCGCGTGAAGTTCCTGCGCTACGGCGAGGCCCGCGGCGACTACGAGCAGGTCGTGGCGGCGCTCAACGCCGGTGACCCGCACGGGAAGTAGTACCCGCCTGCCGCTTGCCGGCACCGAAGGCCTGGCCCCCGACGGGGTCAGGCCTTCGGTGCTGCCGCGGCGCCGCCCGTCTGCTCTCCGGGACAGCCGGCCGGGTCCTGACCGGGCAGCACGGGCGCCGGGCCCGCCTCGTGCGCGTGGAACAGCGTGCGCAGCGCCTCGGTCAGCTGCTCGGCCTGCGCCGCGTCGAGCGGTGCGAGGAACGCGGCCTCCGCCTCGGCGCGGGCCCGGTCGGCTTCGCGCAGGCAGACGCCGCCGGCCTCGGTGATCGTCACCACGTTGCGCCGGCGGTCCCGGTCGCTGCGGCGGCGCGCCACGAGGCCCTTGCTCTCCAGTCCGTCGATGACCGCCACCATCGTGGTGCGGTCCAGGCCGATCGCCGACGCCAGTTCGTTCTGCGAGCGCTCGACGCCGTCCGCGGCGATCACAGAGAGAACGCCCAGCTCCTTGGGGTGCACCCCGTACGGGGCCAGGGCGTCGCCGAGCAGGTCGGACAGTCTGAGATACGCGTGCTTCATCAGGTATCCGAGTCGCTGGGTGAGCTGCTCGACCGGCCGGGCTTCGTCCTTCATGCCCGATAGCGTATCCTGATCCTGATAATCAGCACTACTGACGATTCCCGGCGCCGACGAAGGCGTCACGCATCGCTCAGCACACAGGGACCAGGCCGACATCCCCCGGCACATCCGGGTACCCGGCCATCGGCCGGGACGACGACGCCCCGGCCCCACACACCCAGACACATGCTGCGCCCGCGGCCCGTCCCGCCGACGTACGGCGTCCGGTCCCGGACCGCCGCGCGCAGCACCTCGCACAACTCTCGGCAAGGAAGCGACGTCCTCGACATGAGCGACTCCATATCCACCGGCGCCACGCGGACGGCGCCGGCCCCCTCCTCCACCGGCGCGGTGGAGACGCCCGACCCCCGGCGCTGGTGGGGTCTGGTCGTCATCGCCCTGGCCCAGCTCATGGTGGTGCTCGACGCGACCATCGTGAACATCGCGCTGCCGTCCGCCCAGACCGACCTGGGCATGTCGGACGGCAACCGCCAGTGGGTCATCACCGCCTACACCCTGGCCTTCGGCGGCCTGCTGCTGCTCGGCGGCCGCGTCGCCGACCTCGTCGGCCGCAAGCGCACCTTCATGATCGGCCTGGTCGGCTTCGCCCTCGCGTCCGCCGTCGGCGGCGCCGCGACCGGCTCCGGCATGCTGTTCGCCGCACGCGCGGCGCAGGGCGTCTTCGGCGCGCTGCTCGCCCCGTCCGCGCTGTCCCTGATGACCACCACGTTCACCGACCCGCGCGAGCGCGGCAAGGCGTTCGGCATCTACGGTGCCCTTGCTGGTGCGGGCGGCGCCATCGGCCTGCTGCTCGGCGGAATCCTCACCTCGTACCTGAACTGGCGCTGGTGCCTGTACGTCAACATCCCGATCGCGATCGTCGCGGTCATCGGCGCCCGGCTCCTGCTGCACGACCGCCCGGGTCACAAGGACGTCCGGCTCGACGTGCCCGGCGTCATCCTCGGCTGCGGCGGTCTCGTCGCCATCGTGTACGGGTTCTCCGAGGCGGAGCCGCGCGGCTGGAGCGACTCGCTCGTCGTCTCGCTGCTGGTCGGCGGTGTCGTGGCGCTCATCGCGTTCGTCGCGTGGCAGTCCCGCGCGAAGTCGCCGCTGCTGCCGCTGCGCATCCTGCGCGACCGCAACCGCGCGGGCTGCTTCCTCACGATGGGCCTGGCCACGATCGGCATGTTCGGCCTGTTCCTGTTCATGACCTACTACCTGCAGGGCATCCTCGGCTACTCCCCCGTGCGCACGGGTCTGGCCTTCCTGCCGATGTCGGTCGCGATCATCATCGGCTCGACCCAGATCTCGGCCCGGCTGCTGCCGAAGGTCCCGGCCCGCACCCTCATGGTGCCCGGCATGCTGCTCGCGGCCGGCGGCCTGCTGATCCTCACCCAGCTCGGTGTCGACTCGGCGTACGCGACCCACGTGCTGCCCGCCGAGCTCATCATGGGTCTGGGCATGGGCCTCACGTTCATGCCGGTCTTCTCCACCGCCACGGCGGGGGTCCGCCCGCAGGACGCCGGTGTCACCTCGGCCATGGTCAACACCTCGCAGCAGGTGGGCGGTTCGCTGGGCACCGCGCTGCTGAACACGATCGCCACCTCGGCCACGGCGACCTACATCACCGGTCACCTGACCGACCCGTCGAAGAAGGCCCAGGTCGTCGCGGAGGGCGTGGTCCACGGCTACACCCACGCGATCGGCTACGCGGTCATCGCCATGCTCCTCGCGGGCGCGGCGGCCGCCCTGCTCGTCAACGCCAAGCCGGTGCAGCGCGTGGCGCACTGACCCCGCACGCCCGGCCTTGGGGGCCCGCACGACCGCGAGGTCCTGCGGGCCCCTACGTCACACCCCGACGAACCGCACGGTCTCGGACAGGGGCGCGCGCCCGGTGCGCAGCGGCGGCACGCCGTCCCGCTCGAACCCCACGGCGACGCCGCAGACCAGCACGAGCCCGTCGTCCGCGCCCACGGCCGCATCGACGGTCCGGCGGTACATCGTCCACATCACCTGCGGACAGCTGTGCAGCCCCTCCGCCCTGAGCAGCAGCATGACCGTCTGCAGGTACATCCCCGCGTCCGCCCACTGGCCCGGACCCATCGCCCGGTCCAGGTAGAGGAACAGGACCGCAGGCGCCCCGAACGCCTCCGTGTTCAAGGCCGCGACCCTCGCGGGCCTGCCCGGGTCGTCCCGGTCGATCCCCAGCGCCGCGTACCGCTGGGCGGCCGCGGCGGCGAAACGGCCCGCGTACGGCTCGGCCAGTGCGGGCGGGTACATCGGGTACACGCGCTCGTCCCCCGGATCGCCGGCGCGGGCCCGCGCCCCGGCCCGCTCCTTCAGTGCGGCGAGCGGCTCGCCCGCCACGACGACGACCTGCCACGGCTGGAGATTCCCGCTCGACGGGCTGCGGGACGCCGCGGCCAGCACCCGATCGAGCACCTCCCTCGGGACCGGCTCGTCGCTGAACGCCCGCACCGACCTGCGGCTCTCCACGGCCTCGTACACGTCCACGTCCTCGTGTCCTCTCTCTGGCGACGCCCCATGCTCCTCCGCGGCGGGAACACCGCCGCGGCCCCCGCGGTTGTGGACGACGTGAGGATCAGTGAAGCCGCCAGGGCCAGCGGTGCCAGCGCCCGGTCGCTGCGGCACTACGAGGACGAGGGCCTGATCGTTCCGGGCCGGTTCGGCAACGGGTTCCGGGACTACTGCCAGTCGACGATCGACCGGGTGCTCGTCATCCGGTCGCTGCTGGAGTCGGGGCTGCCCGTGCGGCTGATCAGGGAACTCCTGCCGGACCTCACCGACGGGGCCGGGGGCGCGGACGAGGCCACGTGCGCCGCGTTCCTGCACGAGGTGGAGCAGCACCGCGACCGCCTCACGGCACGCATCGCGGTACTCAGCCGCCAGCAGGAGGCCCTCGACGCCTACCTGCGCGAGGCACGGAGCACCGACCGCTGACGGCGTCCGCTTGACCTTGACACAAGTGTCAGGATCCTACGGTCCCGCTCATGGACCTCGACGAGCCGCAGAGCGGCACCCGGCAGACACAGACCCAGACCCAGGCCAGGGCTTCCGCGCGCGGCATGCGGGCGCTGGTGCAGCGGTCGCACCACGGACCCCGAGATCTGACCCTCACGACCGGCCTCGGCCGTCCCGCCCCGGGCCCGGGTGCCTATCTGATCCGGGTGGGCGCCGCAGGGGTCAACTTCGCGGATGTGATGCAGACGCGGGGCACGTACGGAGGCGGCCCGCAGGCTCCCTACACGGCCGGCTTCGAGGCGGCCGGGGAGATCGTGGGCACGGGCCCCGGGGTGCCGGATCCGCTGCCGATCGGCACCCGCGTCGTCGGAGCGGGTCCGGGTGCCTTCGCGCAGTACATGACGATGGCCGCCGACGACGTGGTGCCCGTCCCGTCCGGGTGGAGTGACGCGCAGTCCCTCGGCCTGGTGCTGAACTGGGCCACCGCCCTGGCCGCGCTGAAGCCCCTCGGCGAGATCAGGGCGGGTGAGACGGTGCTCGTGCACGCCGCGGCGGGCGGTGTGGGTCAGGCCGCGGTGCGGCTCGCCCGGCACTACGGTGCGCGGGTGATCGCGACGGCGTCCCCCGGGAAGCACGGCACGGTCGGCGCCCTGGGGGCCGACGCGGTGCTCGACAGCCGGCGCGACGATCTGGCGGACGAGATCGTCCGGGTCGCCGGCGGTGGTGTCGATCTGGTCCTGGAGTCGGTGGGGCGCGCGACGTTCGAGGCGAGCCTGTCGGTGGCCCGGCCCTTCACCGGGCGGGTGGTCGTGTTCGGTGCCGCGTCCGGGGACGCGGCCCTGACGACGCACGACCTGGTCTTCTCACACCCGGTGCAGGTCAAGGGCCTGCACATCGGCGCGATGGCGGCCGCGGCGCCGGTGCTCTACCGCTCCGTCCTCGACGAGCTCGGGGCGCTGGTCGCTCAGGGCGTCTACCCGCCGGGCACCCCGTGCGTGCGTCCACTGGCCGAAGGGCCCGCGGTCCTGGAGGAGCTCGCAGGGGGCCTCACCCAGGGCAAGCTGGCGCTCGACCCGTGGCGTTAGAGCGCACCACGCCCCGGTGCACCGGCCCGCAGCGTTGTCGACACGGCTGATGGGCGGGTGTCTGTCGGGCTCGACGTTCACCGCGCCGCCGACGACCTCACCGCCGTCGTCGCCAGCGTCGTGTAGTGCATGGTGAAGGCGCCGCCCAGCGCGTCGACTGCGCGGCCCACCTCGGCCAGGATCTCGGCCAGTTGGTCGCGGCGGAGACGGGTCAGGGCGCCCGTGGTGGGGAGCAGGGCCAGCCACTCGTCGCGGGTGTAGTCGCGCTCCCAGTCGAACTGCCACTGGGACGGCTCGTCGAACCGGCCGGTCTCGCGGAGGTGGTCCGCGATCTTCGCGTAGCCCGCGCGGTACATCTCCAGCGGGCGGCGCGCCGGCTGACCGGTGAACGGGGAGTCGGGCGCGACCCGGCGAAGGGCCGCCGTCATCGGCTCGGCCACCTCGGCCGGTGGCTCGATCACGTGACCGAAGGCGGCCAGGCGGCCGTGCGGGCGCAGGAGGCGTGCGGCCTTGGCGGCGCCTGCGGCCGGGTCCACCCAGTGCCAGGACTGCGCGGCGGTGACGATGTCGAAGGTCCGGCCGGCCGGGTCCCACTCCTCGAAGGTCGACACATCGACCCGCAGGCCGCTCGCCCGCGCGAAGTCCGCCATCCGCGGGTCCGGTTCGACGCCCAGCACCGTGCAGCCCGCGGCCCGGAACTGACGGGCGGCGATGCCGGTGCCGCAGCCGACGTCGAGCACGCCGGGGCCCGGGCTCTCCTCGACGACACGGGTGATCAGTGCGTCGGGGTAGGCGGGGCGGGCCCGGTCGTAGCCCGGCGCGTCCGTGCCGAAGGACTCGGCCATCTGCCGGGCCCGGTGCAGCGGGGCCGGTTCGGGGTGCTCTCGCGATAGAGTGGGCATGCGGTCACTTTAGTGGGCGCCCGCCCATCTGCCAACGGGCACCGGACCGCCGGGCCATGACGAGGGGATCAGTCAGTGCCGACCGGGGTACACCTCCGCGACGCGCGCACGCAGCTGTTCGACGCTGCCGAGCGCGTACTGCTGCGCGACGGGCCGAACGGCCTGACCAGCCGCGCCGTCACCGACGAGGCGGGCTGCGCCAAGGGCGTCCTGCACCGGCACTTCGCCGACTTCGACGCGTTCCTCACCGACCTCGTGCTCGACCGGGCCGCGCAGCTCGACGCGCAGGCGCGGACCCTGCGCGCGTCCGCGGGCACCGGCACGGTCGCGGGGAACCTGACCGACGCACTGATCACCCTGTTCGGTCCGGTCCCGGTCGCGATCATCCCGCTCATCACGTTCCGCGACGCGCTGCGGACCCGCCTGAAGGAGGCCCGGCCGGGCGGCGGGATCACGATCCTGTCCCAGGTCACCACCGCCGTCCGGGACTGCCTCGCGGACGAGCGGGCCCTGGGCCGGATCTCCGCCGACGCCGACCTCGACTCGCTGACGCTGTCGCTCGTCGGGGGCGGCCACCTGCTGTTCGCGGACCGGGACCCGGGGCCGCCGACGACGGAGACCGTGCACCGGCTCGTGACCACGGTACTCGCGGACGTGCTGCAGCGCCGCCCGGCGTGAACGGCGGGGCGCCGTGCGGTCGTTGCGCAGGGCGCCCGCACGGAGTTCCGACGACGCCCGGTGCCCCGGGACAGGTCGCAGGTCGTGGTCATGGCCTACGAGTACGGCATGGTGAGCCCGGGCCGGCGAGGCACGCGGTGAGGACGGCTCGCCCGTAGGACGCCCGCCGCCCCACGCGGCTGCGCGTCACGGATCGAGGAGCTCCGGACCGTTGTTGCGCACGTTGTTCACGGCCATCGACACGGCTCGGGCGTCGAGGTGTCCGCCCGCAGGCTGGGTCAGCAGGGCGCGCAGGTCCGCGGTGTCCTGGTGGTGGGGGTCGAGCCACGTGTCGTAGTGGTCCGGGGTGAGGGCGAGCGGCATCCGGGGGTGGACGCGGCCGGCCGCGTCGGTGGCCTCGGTGGTGATGATCGTGCAGGTGGTCAGCCAGGCGTCGGGGTCGTCGTCGGCCGTGACCTCGGGGTCGCGCCAGAACTCGTACAGACCGGCGAGGGCCATGATCCCGTCGTCGCCGGGGTGGATGAAGTACGGCTGCTTGCGGGTGCGGCCCGTCTTCTCGTCGGTGACCGGGTCCCATTCGTAGAAGCCGTCGGCCGGGAGCAGGCAGCGGCGCCGCGAGAACGCGCGGCGGTAGGCGGGCTTCTCGTGCACCGTCTCGACGCGGGCGTTGATCATCCGGGCGCCGCTCTTCGGGTCCTTCGACCAGGACGGCACGAGGCCCCAGCGCAGCACCCGCAGCTCGCGGCGGACCTCGTCGCCGTCCTCGCGTGCGGGGCGCTCCAGGACGGCGTACACGGGGTCGGTCGGGGCGACGTTCCAGCTGGGCGCGAGGGTCTCCTCGGGGCGCCAGTCGGTGACGGCGAAGAGGCCGGTCAGGTCCTGAGGGGCTCGGGTCGAGGCATAGCGGCCGCACATACCCGCCACTGTGCCACTCCTCGGGCGCCGGCGGCGGGCAACGCGGGACGGCCCGTCCCGCGCGGTGCGGAACGGGCCGTCCGGGCGGGCCGCGCGATCGCGGCCCGGTGCGGGGTCAGGCGTGCCGGGACGTCTCGGCGGAGTTGTACGCCTGAGCGTGCAGGGCGACGCGTGCGCCCTCCTTCGTGGCCGCCTCCGGCCACGAGAGCGTGACCTCCTGCGACTCCCCGGGCAGCAGCCACAGGTAGTTGTGGCTGTAGAGGGTGGGGAGCACGCGGTCGCCGCCGTGGGTCTCGCGCAGGGAGAGCCGCGTCATGGGTGCGACGGCGGAACCGGCGTTGCGCACCGTCGCGGTCAGCCGGCGGCGGTCGCCCGCACGGGACACGTGCGGGGCGCCGACCGTCAGCCGGGTCCGGTCCATGCCGGACAGACCCTTCATGGCCGCGGGGGTGCGGTGGCGCCAGTAGGTGTTCGTCGACAGCGTCCGCCCCTTCGCGTCCTTGAGGGTCAGGCGCAGCAGGTGCAGATCGGGCAGCGTGTCCGCCCACGGGACCGCGCCCAGGTCCGCGGACCGCGTGGCCGCGGCGACGTCCACGATGTGCTTCCGGGGAGTGCCGAGGCGGCGGCCCGTCAGGTCGTACAGCTCGGCCGTCACCCCGGCCCGGCGCAGGCCGGCGCCCGTGTGGTTGACCACGGTGAGCTGCCAGGTGCCCGGGTGCGCCTGGACGTGCAGCGGCTCGCAGGCCGAACGCGCCCCGTAGTACATGCCGTTGACGTCGAAGTCGTAGTCGTAGGTCTGCCACACCGTGCTGTGCCAGGCGGGGTGCGACATCCACAGCATGAGGCCGGTCGCGTCGTCCCACAGGTGGGCGTTCCACGCCTCGAACATGGCGCGGGCGTTCTCGAAGTTGACGAACTGCGCCTTGCGGGCGAAGTCGTCCAGGTCCTTCGACGCGCCGAGGCGGGCCTCGATCGCCGCCTTGTAGTTCTGCGGGGCCTGGTTCCCCCGCTCGCTCCAGTCGTGCAGGTACCAGGCGCCGCCGATGGGCCACTCGGGCTCGTCGCCGGTCATCGCACGCAGGCTGTCGGCCGTGGAGACCACCGGCATGCCGATCTCGGTGTGGAAGCCGAAGTTCTTGCTGCCGTAGGTCGCCGGATCGAAGTACTTCTCCGGCTCCACGAAGCCGTAGGGGCCGCCGCCGGTGACGATGCCGCCCGCGGAGTTGTTCTGGTAGAGGATGCCGGGGGCGCCGCTCTCGACGGCCCTGCGCATGCCTTCGTCGACGGCGGCGGGCGGGTCGCCCTCGTTGGCACCGCACCAGACGACGATGCTCGGGTGGATCCGGTAGCGCAGGACGGTGTCCGCGGCCTGCCCGTTGAAGACGTCGTGGTCCGGAGGGTCCATGCCCCAGGCGTTCGGGAAGTCGTTCCAGACGAGGATGCCGTGCTCGTCGCACGCGGCGAAGAACTCCTCGCGGTCGCTGCTGCCGACCCAGTTGCGGATCATGGTGAAGTTCATGTCGCGGTGCATCCGCACGGCGGCGTCCATGCGTGCGTCGGGCATCCTGCGCAGCAGCTCGTCCCAGCCCCAGTTGCCGCCGCGGGCCAGGACCCGTACGCCGTTCACGCTGATCTTGAGCGGCTCCGGTTCGTTGGAGACGGTCTCGACGTCCTTCCAGTCCTGGCCGTCCTCGGAGACCTGGAGGGTGTACGTCTTCGGGTACGCGCGCTCCCACAGCAGGGCCACGCGGTCGAACGTGCGGGACTGTCCGAGGTCCACCTGGATCCACTGGTCGTCCTCGTACGCGGACGACCAGCGGGTCCCGGAATCGCCGTCGGTGACGTTGGACGCCGGCTTGTCGTCCTCCTGGGTGGAGGCGGTCGCCTTGCCGTGGAGGGCGAGGTCGGTGCCCGCGTCCTCGGAGGAGAACACCGACAGCGTCCACAGCGAGACGCCCCAGCTGGTCTGCCGCACACCGCACTTGAGCCGCACATGGCGGGCGGTCTGCGCGGGGATGTCACGGACCTGGAGGCTGGCGTCGGAGGCACCGAACGGGAGCGGCACCGCCGTGTTGTCGACGGACGCGGCGTCGTGCCACGTGTCGCCGTCCGCGGAGACCTGGACGGTGAAGGTGCGCGCGTACGCCTTCTCCCACAGGAGGTCGACCCGGTCGACGGACTGCACGGACCCGAGGTCGACCTGGATCCACTGGCGGTCGGAGAACTCGGAGGACCAGCGGGTGGACGTGTCCCCGTCGCTGACGCAGCGCGCCGCGTGCTCGGCGGTGTCCGTGCTGGAGGCGTCGGCGGCGGCGTGCAGCGCGAGGTCGGTGCCGGCCCGCCGGCTGTCGAGGACCGAGAGCGACCACAGGGAGAAGCCCCAGTCGGTGGCCCGGTCCTTGCAGGCGACGCGGACGTACCGGGCGTCGGTGCGCTCCAGCGGCACGGACTGCAGGCTCGCGTCCTCGCTGCCGCCCGCCCCGAACGGCAGCGGCACGTCGTACTCGTAGCCGAACTGCCGGATACCGAAGCGGGTGCGGCGGACGTCGCTCTGCCTCCCGGCCACGGAGGCGGTCAGCGTCAGGTCGTGCAGGGCGGCGTCGCCGAGGCCGTTGGGCCACCACAGGCGCGGGCGGCGGATCTTGAGCTGCGCGAACTCGTCGGGAGCCAGCACGACGTCGGTGCTCGCGCCGCCCGCCACCTCGACCGTCTTCGTGACCCGCACGCCGTCGAACGACGCCTTGACCGTGACCGAACGCTTCGCCTGGTCGGTGTTGTGCACCGGCACGACGAGCGTGAGCTCCGCGACCGACGTGTCGGGCAGCTTCGGCAGCAGCGTGTCGACGCGCGGGTCCCCGAGAACCGCCGCGCCCGTGCTCCGCAGGCGTACGTGGTTCCAGATGCCGGCCGCGCGGTCGCGCACGGCCGGCATCCAGTCCCAGCCGGACGTGGCGAGGTAGGTGGGCGAGTTCTTGTTCATGGTGTCCGCGCCGGCGTCCACCCAGGCCTCGCCCGCGGGGCCCTTGTCGCCGGGACTGCCGGGCAGCGGCATCGGCTTGATCCGGACGGCGAGCACGTTGCGCCCGCGGGGTTCGAGCGCGTCGGTGACGTCGAACGCGGCGCGGGCGAAGGGGTGTGCGAGGTCGCCGACGCGCGTCCCGTTGAGCCACACCTCGGCCTCGTGGTTGATGCCGTCGAACTCGAGCCGCGTCCGGCGGTCCCCGGTGACGGAGAGCCCCGAAGGCACGGTGAACTCCCGTCGGTACCACCACGCGTGCCGGGACAGCGCTTCCGGTATGCGCAGGTTGTTCAGGCCGACGACCGGGTCGGGGAGCTTGCCCTGGTCGACGAGCGAGCCGAGGACCGTGCCCGGGACCGTGGCCGGCAGCCAGCCGTCGGTGTCGACTCCGTGCCGCGACAGCTCCGCGCCGTCGGTGCTTCCCGCCCACTCGTCCATCGTCAGGACCCAGCCCGACTCGACCGGCACCGTGCCGTCCTGGGCGACGTGCAGCGCGGGCGCGTCGTGGTGGTGCCGGCCCCAGTCCGTCCAGCCACTGGCCGCGGGGCGCCGGTGCGCGGCCTTGCCGTAGACCGCGAACCCGTTGAGACCGAGCGGGAGGGCGCTGGAGCGCTTGTGGGACGTCATGCGCACCCAGCGCGCGGTGACGGGCTCGGACAGCGGGATGTCGACGGCGCCGCCCCGGCCGTCGGTGGTCCGGTGGACGGTCGTCCACGTCTTCCCGTCCGTCGAGGTCTCGACGGCGAACGACTCGGCGTAGCTGGACAGGATCTCCTTGCCGGTCGTGCCCGAACGGGGGTTGCCGGACGTCGGCGGTTCGAAGACGGGGTCGCCCGCGGCCGCTTCGAACGTCAGCCGGACCGAGGTGATCTCGCAGTCCGCCTGGAGGTCGACGGAGATCCACTGCGGGTCCCCGGAAGCGGCACGCCACCCGCTGCCCCGCACTCCGGGCTCGGACAGACCGTCGACGGCGAATGCACCGGGCGTCGGCGCGTAGTCCGTCGAGGAGACGTGCACCGGACGGTGCGTGGCCAACTCGCCCGCGGCACCCGGGCCGCCCGCGCCCTGACGGGCTTCGGCGACGGCGGCCGGTGCCGCCTCGAGCCCGAAGCCGGCGAGCAGAGTTGAACCCGCGGCGATGAACCAGCGCCGCGACGGGCCTGACGCCCGGTCGATCCGATCAGTCATGACAACTGTGGTCCCATCATGAACAGGAGAGCACGGCAACGCGGATGACAACGTTGCCATGAGGTGGCCACAGAGTCCGTTCGCGATCACTCCCGTGTCAAGAGGCGTGCACCGCCTCAGGAGTTTCAGGCATCCCGCACCCGTGAGGAACGACCGGCCGCGCGGGGCGGCTCGGGCGACTGCGGTTCGGGCGACCGCGGTTCGGGCGGCGCCTGTCGGGGCGGCTCCGGTTCGGCTGCCGCCGGGGGGCAGCGGGCGGGGTTCCTTCCGGCTGAGCCCGGCGGCCGGGCGTTGCAGCACGCGTGGCCCCTGCGCGTCCTTCGCCCCGAGGCGCCCCGCCTGCTGCTAGTGTCCGGGCCGCTCGGATCTCACGTACCCCGGCCTGACCCGCCGGGCTGAGGGGGAATCATGTTCCTGAAGAGGCTGGCCACTGTCGGGGCGGTCATCGCCCTCGCCGTAGGCATCACGACCACGTCGGCCGAGGCCGTCCCGCACAACTCGTCGTTCCAGAACCGGTCGAAGCCCGCCTGGCGCTGCCTGGACTTCCGCGCCGACTACGGGCCGTACGTCTTCGGCTGCAACCACACGACCTACCAGCAGTGGTACTGGAACGACGAGCTCGAGTTCAAGGCGCTGCGGCAGAAGGCGACCGGGCTGTGTCTCGTGTCGCGCAACGCCCGCCCGGTCATGAAGCCGTGCAACGCGCAGGACGATGCGGCCCTGTGGCTGTTCATGGACGAGAGCAGCAGTGCCGTGCTTCTCAAGAACGCGGTCAGCCACCTGTGCCTGGCCCGGATGTCCGACGACCGCGTCAACACGACCAAGTGCACCGGCGGTCCGTCCCAGCGCTGGACGGTGTGGGACAACGTGTGAGGGCACGCCCGGGGGCGGCACGGCCTCGTCGATCAAGACGTGGCCGGCGGGGCCACCCGGTCCGCGAAGTCCTCGATGCCGTCGATGACCGCCTCGAAGCGGAACGAGTGGAACAGGTCGAAGGCGTGGTGCCCGCCGGGGAGTTCCGCGTAGACGACCGGCGACGTGGAGATGGCGCGCAGCGCCGCGACGAGGGCCCGCGGGTTCTCGGTCTCGACGAGTTCGTCGAGGTCGCCGTGGGCGATGAAGAACGGTGGTGCGTCGGGGCGGGCCAGCAGGACGGGTGACGTCGCCGGGTCCCCGTCGAAGTAGGTCCCGAGGTAGCCGTTGAGGGCGATGGCGGCGGTCACCGAGGTGTCCACCTCCTCGAAACCTGGCTGGTATGCGGCGTTGTCCGCCGTGAGGGCGGCGAGCGCCGCCATGTGACCGCCGGCGGAGCTTCCCGACACGAACACGCCCGCCGCGGGGTCCGCTCCGTACTCGCCCGCGTGCTCGCGCGCCCAGGCGATCACCTTCTTGGCGTCGATCAGATGGGCCGGGTGTGAAAAGGCGGGCCGGAGACGGTAGTTGGCGCTGATGCAGACCCAGCCCTGGCTCGCCAGCCGGTAGAGCAGCGGAAGCGACTGGGTGTTCTTGCGGCCCTGGTCGTAGTGGCCACCGTGGAAGTGGATCAGGACGCGGCCGCCCTGGGGGCGCGCGCGGTGGTGGTAGACGTCGAGGAGGTTCCGACGTCCGGCGTCCCCGTACCTGAGGTCGCCGACGCGGCGGACGTCGCCGCGGCGGCGCAACACGGGTCTGAGGAGAATGCGCGCTGGGCGGGGTCGGCGCCGGGTGGCCGACCCGGCGCCCAACGCCTCGTCCAGGGCCGGGCCGACCACGGAGGCGGTCCGGATCCCGCGCAGGGCGACCAGCACGAGACCGGCCGCCGAGGCCGCGGCCAGGCCGATGGACCCCCAGTCGGCCGGCGTGGCGATGTCCCCCTCGGCGAAGGCCAGTGCTGTCGCTGCCACGAGTGCGTAGAGCGCGACGAAGGGCAGCTCGTTGAAGACCAGGCCGAGCCGGTAACTGACGTAGAAGAGCGGTTTCGGCCCGCGTATA
>NZ_WWIA01000871.1 GCF_009870065.1 Streptomyces sp. SID5785
TGGTACTGCAGGGGGGACCCTGTGGGAGAGTAGGACGCCGCCGAACAATTCTTGAGGACCCTTGGTCCCAGCGTTCACGCTGGGACCAAGGGTCCTTTTTTGTTTTGTCGAGGCGCGCCGGTCGGCCGGTTGCGTGAGAATGACTGCGGTACCGAAGACAGGAGTCCACCGATGTCCACCAACTCTCCCGACGAGCGACCGGAGCGCGACGAGCGCCGCCGGGACAGTGGTGACCGCGGCGGGTACCGCGGGCGGGACGACAACCGCGGTGGCGGTTTCCGGGACCGCCGTGACGATCGGCCGGCTCGGTCCTCGTTCGGTGACCGGGACCGTGACCGGGATCGCGGGCCGCGCCGTGACGGTGACCGTCCCCCGTTCCGTCGGGATGACCGACGTGACGACCGGCGTGACGACCGGCGCGATGACCGTCGTGGTGGCGGTGACCGCCGGGACGACCGTTCGTACGGTGACCGTGGTGGCTTCCGTGGCCGGGACGACAACCGTGGTGGCGGGGGCGGTGGGTTCCGTGGGCGTCGCGACGACCGGCCCGGCGGCGACCGCGATCGCGACCGGGACCGTGGTCCCCGCCGTGACGGTGACCGCCCTCCCTTCCGCCGGGACGACCGACGCGACGACCGGCGTGACGATCGGCGCGATGACCGTCGTGGTGGCGGCTCGTACGGTGACCGTGGCGGGTTCCGTGGTCGCGATGACAACCGTGGTGGTGGCGGTGGTTACCGTGACCGTCGGGACGAGCGTCCTTCGCGTCCCTCGTTCGGTGACCGCGACCGTGACCGGGACCGTGGCCCCCGCCGTGACGGTGACCGTCCCCCCTTCCGCCGGGACGACCGGCGCGATGACCGGCGTGATGACCGCCGCGATGACCGTTCGTACGGTGACCGTGGTGGGTTCCGTGGCCGCGACGACAACCGTGGTGGTGGCGGTGGCTACCGCGACCGTCGGGACGACCGGGGCGGACGTCCCTCGTTCGGTGACCGCGACCGTGACCGGGACCGTGGGCCCCGCCGTGACGGTGACCGTCCCCCCTTCCGCCGTGACGATCGACGCGATGACCGGCGTGACGATCGCCGCGATGACCGTCGTGGTGGCGGTGACCGCCGGGACGACCGTTCGTACGGTGACCGTGGTGGGTTCCGTGGCCGGGACGACAACCGTGGCGGTGGCGGTGGCTACCGCGACCGTCGGGACGACCGGGGCGGACGTCCCGGTGGGTTCCGTGGGCGGGACGACCGGCGCGACGACCGCCGGGACGACCGTCGTGGCGGTGGCGGCGGGCGCTTCCGCGAGGAGCGGGAGCGTGACCGGGACCGCGAGCCGATCAAGCGGCTGCCGATCCCCGAGGACGTCACCGGGCACGAGATCGACAAGGACGTGCAGCAGGAGCTCCAGTCCCTGCCGAAGGGGCTCGCGGAGGACGTCGCCAAGAACCTGGTGATGGTCGCCCGGCTCATCGACGAGGACCCCGAGGGTGCCTACGGGTACTCCAAGGTGGCCCTGCGGCTCGCGTCGCGCGTGGCCGCCGTGCGCGAGGCCGCCGGATTCGCCGCGTACGCGAACCAGAAGTACAGCGAGGCGCTGGCGGAGTTCCGTGCCGCGCGGCGCATGACCGGGAACATCGAGCTCTGGCCCGTCATGGCCGACTGCGAGCGTGGGCTCGGGCGGCCGGAGAAGACGCTCGACATGGCCGGTGCGCCCGAGGTGCGGAAGCTGGACAAGGCCGGCCAGGTCGAGATGCGCCTGGTCGCGGCCGGCGCGCGGCGTGACATGGGCCAGCTCGACGCGGCGATCGTCACGTTGCAGAGCCCCGAGCTCGCGTCGAACTCCGTCCAGCCGTGGACCGCGCGCCTGCGCTACGCGTACGCCGACGCGCTGCTGGCGGCCGGCCGTGAGGACGAGGCGCGCGAGTGGTTCGCCAAGGCCGTCGAGGCCGACAAGGACGGCAGCACCGACGCCTCCGACCGGCTGGCCGAGATGGACGGCGTGGATTTCGTCGACGCCTTCGACGACAGTGAGGACGACGGCGTCGCGGCACCCGCCGAGGCGCCCCGGTCCGAGCAGGCCGTCGAGGACGCCGGGGACACGGTCTCCGACGCCGGGGCCCCTGCCGAGCACGGTGACGACAGGCGCGACGGCGACGACACGTGAGGTTCGTGACACGCACCTGAGGCCGTGACCGACACGGACGGGCGGGTTCCCCAGTGGCTGGGGGACCCGCCCGTTCGGCGTTCTCGGAGTGGTCAGGCGTCGGTGAGCGTGCGCAGGACCAGGCCGGTGGCGGGCTTCGGGCCGAAGGACGTGGACTTGCGGGGCATCGTCACGCCCTGCCGGGCCAGGTCCCGGACGACTTCCTCGCGGACCGGGTGGAGGAGGACGGCGGTGCCGCCGTCGCGCCGCGCCTTGTCGACGGTGGCCGCCGTGTCGTGGATGTACGCGATGTCGGTGGGGGAGTCCTCGGGGATGTCCCAGACATGGCCGAGCAGGGCCGAGTGCAGGACGGTCGCGTCCAGGGTGCGCCAGGCCTCCGGGCGGTCCGCGGGGACGGTGCGGTCGAGGAGCGCGGGGTCGGGGCGGTCGAGCAGGTGGTACGTGTCGCCGGGGCCGCCGGCGAGCAGGAACGCGTTGCCGTCGGCGGCCGCCTCGGCCAGGCGGTCCATCGCCTGCGGGAGCGGACCGGGAATCTCCCGGACGCGGAAGTGGGGGCCGGCCGCGGCCAGGGCCCGGTCGAGCGGGAGCCGGTTCAGAAGGCGGTGGATGGCGCGGACGCGCAGCGGGTACCGGGACGTGTCGACCAGCAGGACCAGGCCGTGGTCCCACGGGGTGGGGCCGGAGTGCTCGGCGCGCAGCCGCAGGTAGGTGGCCCAGCGGTGGTGGCCGTCGGCGATGAGGGCCTGGTGGGTGCCGAGGTCGGCGCGGATGCGCGCCTGTTCCGCCGGGTCGGTGACCGACCAGAGGCGGTGGCTGAAGCCGTCCTCGGTGGTCGTCGCGAGGAGCGGGGCACGCCGGACGGTGCGCTCGATGACGGCGGTCGCGCCGGTCGCGCGGCCGTCTCCGCGGTAGGTCAGGAGCAGGGGTTCGAGGTTCGCGCCGGTCGTGCGCATGAGGCCCGCGCGGTCCTCGACGACGTGCGGCATGACGTCCTCGTGGGGCAGGACGACGCCCTCGGCCGGTTCGGACAGGCGCAGGGCGCCGATGACGCCGCGCTGGAGGAGGTCGCCGTCGCGCTGCTCGTAGACGTAGAGCGCGGGCTCGGGGTCGGCGGCGAGGACGCCCTCGGCGAGCCAGCGGTGCAGGGTCTGTGCGGCGCGGTCGTCGCGGGATCCTGGGCTGCCGGCGGGGCCGGCCTGCGGCAGGATCAGCCGCACGATGTTGTGCGGATCGGCGCTCTCCAGGTGGTGCAGGCCGTCGGGGCGCACGACGACGTCGTACGGCGGCGAGGTGACCGCGGCGAGACTGCCGACCCGCTCCGGGACGTAGCGCACTCCGCGGAAGGGGATCAGGTCGAGGCCGCCGTCACCTGCAGTGTTCATCCGTGCATCGTACGAGTGTCGGTGGGGTGGGGGATGATCGGGGGAGTGAGTTCGAGCGAGGAGCGATACGGGATGAGCCAGAGTGCGAGCGGCGTGGCCGGGGACGGTTTCCGGGGGCTGCCCGCGGGCAGTGCGCGGGCGTTGAGCGAGGCGTACGACACGGCGCTGCTCGACCTCGACGGGGTGGTGTACGCGGGCGGTCAGGCGATCGCGCACGCCGTGGAGTCGCTGGCGGTGGCGCGGACCGGAGGGATGGCGCTGGCGTATGTGACGAACAACGCGCTGCGCACGCCGGACGCGGTCGCCGAGCATCTGACCGAGCTAGGGATACCGACCGGGTCGGGCGATGTCATCACGTCGGCGCAGGCCGCCGCGCGGCTCGTCAGTGAGCAGGTGCCGGCCGGGTCGCGGGTTCTGGTCATCGGGGGTGAGGGGCTGCGGGTCGCGCTGCGCGAGCGCGGGCTCGTGCCGGTCGACTCGGCGGACGAGGACCCGGCGGCGGTGGTGCAGGGGTACGGCGGTCCTGAGCTGGCCTGGGGCCGCTTCGCCGAGGCGTGCTACGCGATCGCGCGCGGGGTGCCGTGGTTCGCGTCGAACACGGACCTGACGATCCCGAGCGCCCGCGGCATCGCGCCGGGGAACGGGGCGGCGGTGGAGGTCGTCCGGATCGCGACGGGTGCCGAGCCGCAGGTCGCGGGCAAGCCGCTGCCGCCGATGCACCGGGAGACGATCCTGCGGACCGGGGCGCGGACGCCGCTGGTGGTCGGGGACCGGCTGGACACGGACATCGAGGGCGCGTTCAACGGGCGGGTGGACTCACTCCTGGTCCTCACCGGTGTGACCGACGGGGCGCAGCTGCTCGCGGCGCCGCCGCAGCACCGGCCGACGTACGTGGACCTGGACCTGCGCGGGCTGCTCACCGGGCAGCCCGAGGTGGTCGAGGACGGCGGGGCGTTCCGGTGCGGCGGCTGGAGTGCGGCGGCCGGGGACGGATCCCTGGAGCTGACGGGTGACGGCCCGGCGATCGACGGGCTGCGGACGCTGTGCGGGGCGGCGTGGAGCGCGGCGGGCGACGGGGTGTGCGACCTGAGCGCGGAGAAGGCGCTGGCGCGGCTGGAGCTGTAGGGGGGGCAGAGGCCGCCCCGCCCCCTGAGCCGGACCGTTACGCGGCTTCGTTCTTCTCCATCAGGAGGTCCTCCGAGGCGCCCTTGCGCCAGTAGCCGGAGAACTGGACGCGGCGGCGGTCGATGCCGCGGCCCTGGACCAGGTGACGGCGGACCGCCTTCACCGTCGAGGACTCGCCCGCGACCCAGGCGTACGGGGTGCCGGACGGCAGGTCGGCCGCGGCGATCGCCTCCGGGGTGGAGCCGGCCGTGGTCAGCCAGGTGATGTGGGTGTCCAGGCCCGCCGGGAGGTTCTGGTGGTCGGCGGGCCCCGGGACCTCGATCCAGGCGCGGACCGGGACGGCCGGCGGCAGGTGCTCGAGGATGCCCGCGACGGCCGGCAGCGCGGAGGCGTCGGCGGCCAGCAGGATCCAGTCGGCGTCGGCCGGCGGGCGGAACTCGTAGGCGGCGTTGTCCTCGACGACCGGGGCGAAGGCGCCCACCTCGTCGCCGGGCCGGGCGTGCAGGGCCCAGCGGGAGGCAGGCCCCTCCTCGCCGTGCACGGCGAAGTCGACGGTCAGCTCGGCCCGTTCGGTGTCCAGGGTGCGGATCGTGTAGGTCCGCATGTAGCCGCGGGTCGCCGGGTCGAGGGCCTGCCAGGCCGCGTACCACTGGCCGTCGGAGTTGTCGGGAAGGTCCGGTGCGGTCCGGCCGGGGGCCGGCAGGAAGAGCTTGATGCGCTGGTCGCGTCCGGCGGAGGCCATCCGGGACAGGTCCGGGCCGGTGAGGGCCACGCGCACCATGTTCGGGGTGAGGCGGGTCGACCGGGCGACGCGGAGGGCGAAGAGGCCGAAGGGGGAGGCGGCGGGCGCGGTGGGGGCGGGCGTGGCGGTCTCGGTCATGAGGTGAGCCTCTTCGATCGGTTGATGGCGTCGGCGAGCCGCTCCAGCACCGGGCCGTACCCGGCGTAGCTGTAGCGCTCCTCCATCGCCCAGGGCGTGATCTGCCCGGCCTTCACGGCGGGGAGCGAGGCGAAGGTGGGCTTCTGCGCGAGTTCCTCGCGCGACATCGACGCGGAGCGGTTGTCGAGCATGATCAGGTCGGCGTGGTACTTGTCGGCGTTCTCCCAGCTGAGGAACTCCCAGAAGCCCCACTCGTCGCTCTTCTTGCCCTCGACGAACTCGACGCCGAGGTCCTTGAAGTAA
>NZ_WWIA01000093.1 GCF_009870065.1 Streptomyces sp. SID5785
CCGTGGGCGCGGGCTCCGGGCAGGGCGGCGTACAGGTCGCCGGGGCGCACCGCACGGGAGTCGTGGGTGATGCCGGTGACGTCGGCGGCAGCCTGGGGCGTGGCGACACCCAGCTGATCGGCCAGCTCCGCGAGGGGTGTGGCGGAGACCTCGACCGGCCGCGGCGGCCCGGGATATGTCACGGGTGCGCCCTTCTGGGTGGTTTGGGACTGATCAGCGTGTGGCACGGCGGTGAGCGTACCGGGCGCACCGGCTCCCGGGCGAAGCGAGGGGCGTGGCGCGGGCTGGTTCCCTGGATCGGGGGTGATGGTAGTCACGGGGCTCTTCAGGCTGTTTCACGGGGCGGGGGACGACCATGATCACGACCGGCGGGGGGCCGGTCACGGCGTGTCATGACCGATCATGGCTGAAAAGTGACGGGAAGCCGGGCGGACTTGGCCCCCGTCGGCGGTACCTGCAGCGTCTTCAGGGCGAATTCCATGACCTGCTTGTAGATGGGGCCGCAGATCTGGCCGCCGTAGTAGCTCCCCTTCGTCGCGTTCTGGATGGCGCAGTAGACGGCGACCCGGGGCTTGTCGGCGGGTGCGAAACCGGCGAACGAGGACGTGTAGCCCTTGTAGCGGCCGGTGGCCGGATCCACGCGGTTGGCCGTGCCCGTCTTGCCCGCGACGCGGTAGCCGGGGATGCGGGCCTTGGTGCCGGTGCCCTCCTCGTCGTCGACGACGGACTCCAGCATCTGGGCGACCGTGCCTGCGGTCCTCGCGCTCACTACGCGGTTCTTCTTCGGCGCGGGCGCGGGCGCGAACTTGCCGTCGGGGCCCGTCGTGCCGCGCACGAGGGTCGGCTCGATCCGCACGCCGCCGTTGGCCACGGTCTGGTAGACCGAGGCCGCCTGGAGGGCGTTGACGGAGAAGCCCTGGCCGAACGGGATCGTGTACTGCTGCGAGGTCGACCACGTGGCGGGCTGCGCGAGGATGCCCGCCGTCTCGCCGGGGAAGCCGAGTCCGCTCTGCCGGCCGATGCCGAACTTGCGCAGGTACGAGTAGAGCGTGCGGTTCGCGGCGGACTGGGTCTTGCCGAGCTCGCCGGTGGCCAGGATCGTGCCGATGTTGCTGGACTTGGCCAGCACGCCGTTGAGCGTGAGGTGCCAGGTGTCGTGGTCGACGTCGTCCTGGAAGAGCCGGTCGCCGCGGTGCAGCCGGTTGGGCACGGTGACGTGGGTGGACGGGGTCGCCACGTTCTCCTCGAGGACCGCCGCCATCGACATGACCTTGGCGGTGGAGCCGGGTTCGAACGCGTCCTGGACCGCCGCGTTGCCGAGGGCCGAGGGGTTCGCGTCCGACAGGTCGTTCGGGTCAAAGCCCGGGGCGTTCGCCATGGCGAGGATCTCGCCGGTCTTCGTATCCATCGCGATCACGTACCCGCGGTCGGCCCGGGACTTGGCGACCTGCTCGCTGATGGCCTTCTGCGCGGCCCACTGGATGTCTCGGTCGATGGTCAGCTCGACGTCCGCGCCGGCCACGGCCGGCTGCTCGGTGCTGCCGGCCGTCGGCACCTGCCGGCCGCCGGACTGGGCGTAGCGGATCTTGCCCGCCTTGCCCGCGAGTTCCTTGTCGAGCTGCTGCTCCAGGCCTCCGCCGCCCTTGCCCGCGGCGTTGACCCAGCCGAGCATTCCGGCGGCGAGGTCGCCGTTCGGGTAGACGCGCTTGCTGCTGGGGTCGGCGAGGACGCCCGCGAGGACACCGGCCTCGCGGCCCTCGGCGTTCGCCTTGTCGTTGAGCGCCGAGCGCAGGTCCTTGATCTGCTTCCAGACCTGCGGGGTGCGCCGCGCGGCGAGCCGCACGTACCGGGTGTCCTTGGTGCGCAGCCGCTTCACCAGGGTGTCGGTCTCCACCCCGAGGACGGGCGACAGGAGCGCCGCCGCCTGCTCGGGCGCGTCCTTGACGCCGGTGACCTTCTCGGTGAACAGGGTCGGGTCCGCGGTGATGTCGTACGCGTCGACGCTCGTCGCCAGCGCCACACCGCTGCGGTCGGTGATGCCGCCGCGCTCGGCCGCGATGGTGTGGCTGACGTAGCGGTTCAGCTCGGCCTTGGCGGCGTACGCGTTCGCGTCGACGCCCTGCACCTGGAGCAGGCGCACGACGAAGACCAGGAGGACGAGCGTCAGGCCGAGGCTCACCATCCGCAGCCGGGGCCGGGGGCTGCCCAGGCGCAGCGGCGCCGCGCCCTTCGGCCCCGAGGGGCGCGGGCGGCGGACGGGCGGCCGGGACCCGGGGCCCGGCCGGCGCTGCGGGCCGGGGCGTCCGGTGCCCGCGGGGCGCGCGGGTGCGGGCACCCGGCGGCGTGGGGGCTCCCTGTCGGTCATCGCGTCACCTGCCGGAGGTCGAGGGGGCGGGGGCCGTCGGCGTGCCGGCCGGGGTCGTCCTGGGCGACGGTGTGCCGGACGCCCGGGGCGAGGCCTGGGGAGACGCACCGGAGGAGGCCTTCGGGGAGCCCGGCGCAGACCCCGACGGAGAGGCGGACGGGCTCGGCGGCGCGGGGCG
>NZ_WWIA01000872.1 GCF_009870065.1 Streptomyces sp. SID5785
GGGCGTGCCGATGATCGCCGTACCACAGGGCGCCGAGCAGTTCATGAACGCGGACAAGCTCGTGGAGCTGGGGGTGGCCCGCCGCCTCGACACCGCCGACGCGACGCCGCAGGCCCTGCGCACGGCCCTCACCGAGCTGGTCGCCGATCCCGAACGGATCGCACGCTCGCGGCAGTTGCAGCGCGCCGCACGCGCCGAGGGCGGCACCCGGCGGGCCGCTGATCTCCTGGAGGCCCTGCTGCCGGACGGCGAGGGGACCGCAGCGCGCGTCTGATCCCCAGCGCGTCAAAGGTGCGGCGTCGGACGGTAGACGAGCTCCTGAGTGCGGCCGTCGAGCGTGCGGGTCTCGAGGAGTTCGAGGTCGAAGTCGGCCGCGTCGCGGAAGACCGGGTCGAGGCCGCTGCTGCCCGTGATCACCGGAAAGACCGTGACCTGCACCCGGTCGACGAGGCCCGCGGCCATGAGCGCCCGGTTCATCGACAGGCTGCCGTGCGAACGCAGCGGCACGTCGGACTCCTTCTTGAGGCGGGCCACGACGTCGACGGCGTCGCCGCTCACGACGGTCGCGTCCGGCCAGTCGAGCGGCTCCGTGAGAGTGGTCGAGACCACGGTGAGCGGCAGGTTCCGCATGCGGGTGACCCAGGGGTCGCGGACATCGGCGTCCGCGTCGCTGTCGGCCAGCATCCGCGAGAACGCCGCGAAGGTGTGGGCGCCGAGGACCATCCGCTGCTCCTGGCCGTAGAGGTCGAGGCGGTGCGCGAGGAGCTCGGGCCCCTGCTTGCCCCAGTACCCGGTCCAGTCGCCGCCGGCGGCGCCGTAGCCGTCGAGGCTGGAGAACACGTCGAACGTGTAGGTGGCGGTCATGGTCTGCTCCTCCGTGCGGGGCGTCGATGGCACCCGGTCTCACCGGTTGCGGTCTCAGCAGTACAGACCGGCGGCGGCGCCGGGACTCATCGCCGGGCGGCCCGCGCACGAGGGCGGAGGACCACTCTGCGCCATTGGCGGGGTGCTCCGCCCGATGATCCATGTCACTGTCGTCGAACCTTCAGTACGCGACCGCACAGCCCTTAGCGTGTGCCGCACTACCCGGGCACGACCCACGGTGCTCGTCACCGAAGAGGCGAAGGGATCACAATGTTCCGCAAGGTGCTGGTGGCCAACCGCGGGGAGATCGCGATCCGCGCGTTCCGCGCGGGATACGAACTGGGCGCGAGGACGGTCGCCGTCTTCCCCCACGAGGACCGCAACTCGCTGCACCGGCTCAAGGCCGACGAGGCCTACGAGATCGGTGAGCCCGGGCACCCCGTGCGGGCCTACCTGTCCGTGGAGGAGATCATCCGCGCGGCCCGGCTCGCGGGCGCCGACGCGGTGTACCCGGGCTACGGCTTCCTGTCCGAGAACCCCGAACTGGCCCGTGCCTGCGACGAGGCGGGCATCACCTTCGTCGGCCCGTCCGTCGAGACGCTGGAGCTGACGGGCAACAAGGCCCGCGCCGTGGCGGCGGCCCGCGAAGCGGGCGTGCCCGTGCTCGGCTCGTCCGCGCCGTCCACCGACGTCGACGAGCTCGTGGCCGCCGCCGACGACGTCGGCTTCCCGGTGTTCGTCAAGGCGGTCGCGGGCGGCGGCGGCCGCGGCATGCGGCGCGTCGACGACCCGGCGCTGCTGCGCGAGTCCATCGAGGCGGCCGCCCGCGAGGCCGAGTCGGCGTTCGGCGACGCGACGGTCTTCCTGGAGAAGGCGGTCGTCGACCCCCGCCACATCGAGGTGCAGATCCTCGCGGACGGCGAGGGCAACGTCATCCACCTGTACGAGCGCGACTGTTCGGTGCAGCGGCGCCACCAGAAGGTCATCGAGCTGGCCCCGGCGCCGAACCTGGACCCCGAGGTCCGCCGGCGCATCTGCGACGACGCGGTGCGGTTCGCCCGTCGCATCGGCTACCGCAACGCGGGCACGGTCGAGTTCCTGCTCGACCCCGAAGGCAACCACGTCTTCATCGAGATGAACCCGCGCATCCAGGTCGAGCACACGGTGACCGAGGAGGTCACGGACGTCGACCTGGTGCAGGCGCAGATGCGCATCGCGGGCGGGGCCACCCTCGCCGACCTGGGCCTGTCCCAGGAGGCGGTCGTGCTGCACGGCGCCGCGCTGCAGTGCCGCATCACGACCGAGGACCCCGCGAACGGCTTCCGCCCGGACACCGGCATGATCAGCGCCTACCGCTCCCCCGGCGGTTCGGGCATCCGGCTCGACGGCGGCACGACGCACGCGGGCACCGAGGTCAGCGCCCACTTCGACTCGATGCTCGTCAAGCTGACCTGCCGCGGCCGGGACTTCGCCACGGCCGTGGACCGGGCCCGGCGGGCCGTCGCCGAGTTCCGCATCCGCGGCGTGTCCACCAACATCCCGTTCCTCCAGGCCGTGCTCGACGACGCGGACTTCCAGGCCGGACGGGTCACGACCGCGTTCATCGAGCAGCGCCCGCACCTGCTGACCGCCCGTCACTCGGCGGACCGCGGCACGAAGCTGCTGACGTACCTGGCGGACGTGACGGTGAACAAGCCGCACGGTCCGCGCCCCGAGCTGGTCGCCCCGACGACGAAGCTGGCCCCGCTGCCCGAGGGCGAGCCGCAGGCCGGGTCGCGCCAGCGGCTCGCGGAGCTCGGGCCCGAGGGCTTCGCGCGGAGCCTGCGGGACGCGCCGACGCTGGGCGTCACGGACACGACGTTCCGCGACGCGCACCAGTCGCTGCTGGCGACGCGCGTGCGCACGAAGGACCTGCTGGCCGTCGCCCCGACGGTCGCGCACACGCTGCCGCAGCTGCTGTCCCTGGAGTGCTGGGGCGGCGCGACGTACGACGTCGCGCTGCGCTTCCTGGCGGAGGACCCCTGGGAGCGGCTCGCCGCACTGCGCGAGGCCGTCCCGAACATCTGTCTGCAGATGCTGCTGCGCGGCCGCAACACGGTGGGCTACACGCCGTACCCGACCGAGGTGACCGACGCGTTCGTGCAGGAGGCGGCGGCCACCGGCATCGACATCTTCCGCATCTTCGACGCGCTCAACGACGTGGACCAGATGCGGCCCGCGATCACGGCCGTGCGCGAGACGGGCACCGCGGTCGCCGAGGTCGCGCTGTGCTACACGTCCGACCTGTCGGACCCGGCCGAGAAGATCTACACGCTCGACTACTACCTGCGGCTCGCGGAGAAGATCGTCGACGCGGGGGCGCACGTCCTCGCGGTCAAGGACATGGCGGGCCTGCTGCGCGCACCGGCCGCGGCGACGCTGGTCTCGGCGCTGCGCCGGGAGTTCGACCTGCCGGTACACCTGCACACGCACGACACGGCGGGCGGCCAGCTCGCCACCTATCTCGCGGCGATCCAGGCGGGCGCGGACGCGGTCGACGGCGCGGTCGCCTCCATGGCGGGCACGACCTCGCAGCCGTCGCTGTCGGCGATCGTCGCGGCGACGGACCACTCCGCGCGGCCCACCGGCCTCGACCTCCAGGCGGTCGGCGACCTGGAGCCGTACTGGGAGAGCGTCCGCAAGATCTACGCCCCGTTCGAGGCGGGTCTTGACGCACCGACCGGGCGGGTCTACCACCACGAGATCCCCGGCGGTCAGCTGTCCAACCTGCGGACGCAGGCGGTCGCGCTGGGCCTCGGCGACCGTTTCGAGGACGTCGAGTCGACGTACGCCGCGGCCGACCGGATGCTGGGCCGGCTGGTGAAGGTCACCCCGTCGTCCAAGGTCGTCGGCGACCTCGCGCTGCATCTGGTGGGCGCGGGCGTGGACCCCGCGGAGTTCGAGGAGACGCCGAACCGCTTCGACATCCCCGACTCGGTGGTCGGGTTCCTCCACGGCGAGCTGGGCACGCCGCCCGGCGGCTGGCCCGAGCCGTTCCGCACGAAGGCGCTGGAGGGCAGGGCGGGACCGAATCCGGTGCAGGATCTGACGCCCGAGGACCGGACCGGACTCGCGAAGGACCGCCGCGGCACACTCAACCGGCTGCTGTTCCCCGGTCCGACGAAGGCGTTCGAGGCACACCGCGAGGCGTACGGCGACACGAGCGTGCTCGACAGCAAGGACTTCTTCTACGGCCTGGTCCCGGGCAAGGAGTACAGCGTCGACTTCGGACCCGGCGTGCGGCTGCTGATCGAGCTGGAGGCGGTCGGCGAGGCGGACGAGCGCGGCCTGCGCACGGTGATGTCGACCCTCAACGGCCAGATGCGGCCGATCCAGGTGCGCGACGAGGCAGCCGCCTCGGATCTGCCCGTCACGGAGAAGGCGGACCGGTCCCGACCGGGGCATGTCGCCGCGCCGTTCGCCGGTGTGGTCACGCTGTCGGTCGCCGAGGGCGACGAGGTCGAGGCCGGTGCGACGGTGGCGACGATCGAGGCGATGAAGATGGAGGCCTCGATCACGGCGCCGCGCGGCGGGCGCGTCTCCCGGCTGGCGATCTCCCGTATCCAGCAGGTGGAGGGCGGCGACCTGCTCGTCGAGATCGGCTGAGGCGGGCGGGTTCGCCCGGGGCGCTGCGCCAGGTGACCCACCCGTCCGCCCGCCCACCGGCTCAGGGCTCCTCCGGCCCGTCCTCGTCGAGTTCGAACCACACGGTCTTGCCCTCCGGTTCGGGCCGGATGTTCCACCGGTGGGCGAGCAGGTCGAGCAGGACCAGGCCGCGCCCGGAGGAGGACAGCTCGCCGGGCGCGCGCCGGTGCGGTACCTCGTCGCTGCGGTCGGACACCTCGACGCGCAGCCGGCGCCGGCCGTGCGCCCCGCTGATGTCGGCGCGCAGGGCCGCCGCCTGTTCGGTGTGGATGAGGACGTTGCCGAGGAGCTCCGAGACGAGCAGCAGCACCGTGTCGACCTGCTCGGGGCGCGCCCAGTCGTGCAGCAGCCCCTGGAACTCGATCCGCGCGTCGGCGAGGCCCTGGGCCTGGTCCTGCTCCAGGGTGAACCGCAGGGTGCGCGCGGAGCCGTCCTGCCGCTCGGTGATGGGGTCCCGGCGCAGGAGCAGCAGGGCGATGTCGTCCTCCGTGAAGGAGGTGGCCGGCTGGTCGCGGTCCGCGGTGGGGGTCGGCGCGACGACCGCGGTCATCAGCCGGTCGGCGAGGCCCGCGAGGTCGTCGGAGCTGCCGGGCTCGAGCGCGTTACGCACGCGCAGCCATCCGGAGTACATGTCGTGGCCTCCGGACTCGATGAGCCCGTCGGTGCAGAGCATGAGGATCTCGTTCTCGCGCAGGGTGACGACGCTGACCGGGTAGTCGTCCTCGTCCAGGTCGAGCCCGAGCGGCAGTCCCCCGCGCACGTGCTTGAGCAGACAGGTGCCGTCGGGCAGGCGCAGGACGGGGTGCGGGTGCCCGGCGCGGGCGATGCGCAGGGTGCCGGTGGCGGGGTCGGCCTCCAGGTAGATGCAGGTGGCGAAGCGGTCCTCGCCGAGGGAGGCCAGGAAGTGCGAGGCGCGGACGAGGACGGCGTCGGGGCCGTGGCCCTCGGCGGCGTAGGCGTGGATGGCGGTGCGCAGACGGGACATGAGCCCGGCGGCCTGCACGTCGTGGCCCTGGACGTCGCCGATGACGAGGCCGAGGCGGCCGCCGGGCAGCCGGATGCTGTCGAACCAGTCGCCGCCGACCATGAGGCCGCCGCCGGTGGGGACGTAGCGAGCGGCGACGCTGAGTCCCTCGACGCCGGAGGCGACCCGGCCCATGCTGCTGCGCAGGGTCTCCGACAGGGCGCGGTCGGTCTGCCCGTCGTAGGTCTGCTCGATGCTCCGGCCGAGCAGCCGGGCCAGCGTCATCAGGAAGGTGCCGAGCCCGTCGCCGATGCGGACGGACGCGTCGAAGGCGGCCATCCACACGCCGGTGAGCTGGCCGTACGTGGTCAGCGGCAGGAAGGCCCAGGCGACCTGACCGGTGCGGTCGGACAGCTCGGGGGCGTCGGGGAACCGGTCGCAGAACTCCTGCGGGGAGGAGAGGAACACCGGCCGGCCCGTGCGGGCGACCTGGGCGGCGGGGTGCACGGTCTCCAGGGGCAGCCGGTAGGCGTCGGCCTCCTCCTCCTGGAGCCCCAACTGCCCGACGCAGTGCAGCACTTCGCGGTCGGCGCGGAACACGGCCTGGCTGCACAGCGGCAGCGCGGGGCCGCCGAGCCGGCCGATCAGGGCCAGCGCCTCCCCGAGCGAGGCGACGCGGGCCAGGGCGTGACCGGTGACGAGCAGGTCGGCGCCGCGGTGGCGCAGGTCCTCGGGCGCCTTGCCGGTGCCGTCCGCGGTCGGTCCGGCCAGCCGGTTGAGGGAGTCGAGCTGGCGCATCTCGGCGTCGTGCTCCTCGGTGTTGCCGTGTTCGCGCCCGCCACCCACGTGCGGCACTCCCGTCTGCTCGGCGCCTGCTGGTTCCTCCCGCTTTCTCCATGTTCCTTCGATCCACCGGGCCGCGCCTGCTCACCCGCGTCCGCGACCGCCATCCGTGAGAAGGCGCCCGTGCTCCATTGACGGATGCATGCCCACGGGACGAAGATCGACAGGAATCCCTTTGACAACGTTGTCGCACGAGAGGATCGCGATGCGAGCGTTTCGACGCGCGTTCACCTCCGCCTTGATCGTCACCACTCTGGCCGCCGCCTCCGTCACCGCCGCGGGCTCCGCGAGCGCCCGTGAGCAGGGGCCCCGCTTCGCCGCCGATCCGACCACGCTGGTCGACACCTCGATCGGCAACAACGGCGACGGGACCACCTTCCCCGGCGCGGCCGCGCCGTTCGGCATGGTGCAGCTGAGCCCCGACACCCAGTTGAACAAGTACGCCTCCTACGACTACGCGCAGGACACCATCCTGGGCTTCAGCCACACCCATCTCTCGGGCGTCGGCTGCCAGACCATGGGCAACATCCGGTTCATGCCCACGACCGGCGCCGTCACCTCCTCGGACCCCGCGCAGTACGCCGCGAAGTTCAGCCACGCGAACGAGAAGCGCTCGCCGGGCTACTACGGCGTCACCTTCGACAACGGCATCGAGGCCGAGATGTCGGCGACCGAGCGCACCGGCCGGCACCAGTACACGTTCCCCGCCGGGTCGGGCGAGCAGAACGTGCTCATCGAGGCCGGCGAGAGCAACGGCAGCACCTACGCGGGCGACATCGAGGTGGTCGGCGACCACACCGTCGAGGGCTGGGTGCAGGGCGGCAACTTCTGCGGGGAGACCGGCAAGGAGCGCTACCGCGTCTACTTCAGCGCCAGCTTCGACCGGTCCTTCTCCGCGTTCGGGACCTGGACCGACGACACCCTCACGCCCGGCCTGCGCACGGCGAAGCGCGGCAGTAAGCGGGCCGGTGCCTGGCTGAGCTTCGACCAGGACAAGGGCCACAAGGTCGGCGCCTCGGTCGGCCTCTCCTACACCTCCGTCGACGGCGCGCGCCTGAACCGGAACGCCGAGCAGCAGAAGTCCTTCGACCGCACCCGCTCCGCCGCGCACGACGCCTGGCGCGACGAGCTGAACCGGATGCGGGTCGCGGGCGGCAGCACCGCCGACCGGCGCACGTACTACAGCGCGCTCTACCACTCGCTCCTGCACCCGTCCGTGGGTTCCGACGTCGACGGCCGCTACCGCGGCTTCGACGACCGGGTGCACCGCTCGGACTCGACGTACTACCAGATGTTCTCGCTGTGGGACACGTACCGCTCCCAGAACCAGCTGGTCGCCCTGCTGAACCCGGACAAGGCCACCGACATGGCCAAGTCCCTCCTGCACGTCTACCGGGACGGCGGCTGGCTGCCGCGCTGGGGGCTCGGCAACGGCGAGACCAACGTGATGAGCGGCGACCCCGTCACGCCGTGGATCGTGGACCTCTACCACCGCGGTCTGCTCGACGACCGCACCGCCCGCGGTCTCTTCGACGCCCTGTGGAAGAACGCGAACGAGGTGCCGGAGGACCAGTCGGTCTTCCGCGGCCGCGACGGCAATCCCACGTACGTCGAGAACGGCTTCGTCGGGTACCGGAACCTGCCCGGCTACACGTTCGGCGACAGCCGGCAGGCCGGCTCGGCCACGCTCGAGTACGCGCTCGGCGACTGCGCCCTGTCGACCATGGCCCGCGGGCTCGGACACGAGGACGAGGCGGACACGCTCGCGGGACGCTGCGACAACTTCACCAAGCTGTGGGACTCCGGCGTCTCCTCCAAGGGCTTCACCGGCTTCCCCGTGACGCGGAACGCGGACGGCACCGCCGCCGGTGACACCGACCCGACCCAGTCCGGCGCCTTCCACGAGGGCACCGCGTGGCAGTACCAGTGGCTCGCCCAGCAGGATCCGCAGACGCTGTACGGGCTGATGGGCGGCAAGGACGCGGCGGAGCAGCGCCTCGACACGTTCTTCGACATGCCGACCGTGCTGTCCGACCCGGCGAAGGCCGCCACCGACTCCTGGGTGACCGGCGCGTACGACTACCACAACAACTTCGCGTTCAACCCGAACAACGAGCCGGACTTCCACGCCCCCTGGATGTACGCGTGGACCGGTGCACCGTGGAAGACGTCGGCGGTGCTGCGCGCGATGCGGACCCTGTTCACCGACGACGCGTACGGCATGCCCGGCAACGACGACCTCGGCGCCACCTCGTCGCTGCTCGTCTTCGCGATGGCCGGCGTGTTCGAGGCGCAGCCCGGATCGGCGCGCTACCTCGTGTCGGCCCCGATGTTCGAGAAGGTCGAGATCCGGCCGGCGCACGGGCGGCCGATCAGGATCGAGGCGCCGGGCGCGGACGCGTCCGAGCTGCAGTACGTGTCCTCGGTGCGCACCGGAGGCAAGTCGCTGCGGCGCAGCTGGCTGTCCCACGAGGACCTGCTGCGGGCAGGCACGATCCGGATCGGTCTGTCCGGGGAGCCGACGCGGTGGGGCGTCGACGCCGCGCCGCCGGCTGTGGCCCAGGACTGACCGACCGGCCGGATCCGCCGAGCGCCGGTCGGCGCTCGGCGGCCGGTGGGACGGTCGCCGAAGACCGGAGGGGGCGCGGGGGCACGACTGCCCCGCGCCCCCTTCGGCGTCGGACTGATTCACCGCATGCGGCCCACCCGTCCCACCTCTCCCGTGGCCGCCCCACACCCGTGGTTCCCGTTCTACATTGCGCCCTCGGCGACCCGCCCCACGCGGTCGTCACCACCCGCCGAGGAGGCACATTGAAGAGGTTCTTCGGGAAGGTCCGCATGGCCGAACCCCAAGTGTCCGACGCCGAACGGGAGCTGTTCGGCGGCCCGTTGCGCTACGACATGGGCTGGTCGCTGCACGAGCACGCGGGCCTCGACCTGACCATGCGCTCGGCGCTGCGCCAGATGCCGCGGCTCGTCGGCACCACCCTGCGGATGGCGTGGCAGGCCGACCGGCGCGCCCTGGGTGTCGTCGCCGTCAGCGAGGTCGCCCAGGGCGTCGCGGCCGCCGTCGGGCTGCTCGCCGTCAACGCCGTCATGCACGCCCTGCTCGGCTCGGGCACCGCCGCCGACCGGCTGCACGCGCTGCTGCCGGGGCTGCTCGCCGCCGCAGGCGTCGCCGTCGTCAACTCCGCGCTCGCGGGCTGGTCCACCGCACAGGCCGGACGCCTGGAGCCCCTGGTGGAGCGGATCGCCACCACCCAGTACCTCGCCGCGGCGACCGCCGTCGAGCTGGAGGCCATCGACGACCCGGACTTCCGCCGCCTGATCGACGTCGCCCAGTACGGCCCCGCGTCCGCGCGCCGCATGATCGGCGCCTGCGTCTCGGCGCTCAACAGCACGATCACGCTGATCGCCACGGCAGGCGTCCTGACCGTCCTGCATCCGGCGCTGCTTCCCATGCTGCTCGTGATCGCGGCGCCGCGCGGATGGGGCGCGATGCGGGTCGCCCAGGAGCGGTACGTGTCGATGATGAGCTGGATCGAGCACGTCCGGGCCAGCCGGCTCATCGGCAATCTGCTCACCGAGCGCACCGCCGCCCAGGAGGTGCGCATCCACGCCGTCGGGCCGTTCCTGCTCGACCGCTACCGCGGCATGGCCCGCAGCGCCGAGGCCGAGCAGGAACGCCTCGCCACGGGCAAGGCGGTCACCGAGTGGGTGGCGTCCGCGCTGTCCGGGCTGGCGATGGCCGTCACGTACGGGACCATGATCGCGCTCATCCTGGGCGGGCGGATGGAGCTGGCCGTGGCGGGCACCGCCGTGATCGCCGTCCGGTCCGGCTCCGCCAGCCTGGGCGCGCTCGTCATGAACGTGAACCAGCTCCACGAGGAGTCCCTCTACGTGCGCGACCACGCGCGCTTCCTCGTCGAGGCCGCCGAGCGCGCCATCCCCGCCGGCGGGGAGCCGATGCCCGAGCGGGTGGACGCGATCGTCCTCGACGCGGTCACCTACCGCTACCCGGACCGCGGCACGCCCGCGCTCGACCAGGTGTCCCTCACCCTCCCGATGGGCTCCGTCACCGCCGTCGTCGGCGAGAACGGCTCGGGCAAGAGCACGCTGATGAAGATCCTCTCCGGTCTGCTGCTGCCCCAGGAGGGGACCGTGCGCTGGGGCCCCGCGCGCGTGCAGGACCTCGACCGGGCCCAGCTGTACGACCGGGTGTCGCTGCTGACCCAGGACTTCCAGCGCTGGCCCGTGACCGCCGCGATGAACATCCGCATCGGCCGCCCGGAGCACCCGGTCGGTCCCGACGACCTCGAGGCGTCGCTCGACTACGCGGGTGCCCGGCCCGTCGTCGCGAAACTCCCCGACGGCCTGCGCAGCCTGCTCGCCCGGATGTTCCGCGGGGCGATCGAACTGTCCGGCGGCGAATGGCAGAAGCTGGGTCTGGCCCGCACGCACTGGCGCAGCGCGACCTGCACCGGCGAGAGCATCCTCATCGTCGACGAGCCCACCTCCGCGCTCGACCCCGAGGCCGAGATCGAGGCCTTCGACCGCATCCGCCGGCTCGCGGCTCCCGACCGGGCCGTCGTCCTGGTCACGCACCGCATGTCGGGCGTCCGTCACGCCGACCGCATCTTCGTCCTCGCCGAGGGCCGGCTCGTCGAACAGGGCACCCACGCCGAACTCCTCGCCGCCCGGGGCCGCTATGCGTCGATGTTCACGGCTCAGGCCGCCCAGTACGCCCCGGCCGCCGCGTCCTCGCTCCCGGCCCCCGCGGCTCCCCCGCCGACCACGCACACGGACGTGGCCTGACCGCAGTACCAGCAGGTGGCGGGCGGATGTGAGGCACGCGACGCCTCTCCGGGGGATCTTCCTGGTCACCTGGCTGTTCGACGCGAACGTCGACAAGCAGGGCGGCGCCTACGCGACCGGCGTCCTCGTGCTGATCTGCTCGGCCGCGATCGCCGTGACGATCGCGGCGCGCAAGGCGGGCCAGA
>NZ_WWIA01000873.1 GCF_009870065.1 Streptomyces sp. SID5785
AACGCCGACGCCGCTACTGTTGTCCATGCGTCGATACTCCCGTCTCACTCTGTGAAACGCAAGTTCAATTTTCCGTGGAACTTGCCACTCTGGATCTCACACCGGCCCGTGGCACAGAACGGGCCCGGCCGTCGGCGTCCGGTACGAGGGGTACGGGAGACGGCGATCCGAATCTCTAGTGGTGTCGGCTCACCGAGCCGGCCGGAGGGAAAGCGATGGGTAGGACACTCGCGGAGAAGGTCTGGGACGACCACGTCGTCCGGCGCGCCGAGGGCGAGCCCGACCTCCTCTTCATCGATCTGCACCTGCTGCACGAGGTGACCAGCCCGCAGGCCTTCGACGGCCTCCGCAAGAGCGGCCGGCAGGTCCGGCGGCTCGACCTCACCATCGCCACCGAGGATCACAACACCCCGACCCTCGACATCGACAAGCCGATCGCCGACCCGGTCTCGCGCGTACAGCTGGAGACGCTGCGCAAGAACGCCGCCGAGTTCGGCGTGCGCCTGCACTCCCTGGGCGACGTCGAGCAGGGCGTCGTTCACGTCGTCGGCCCGCAGCTGGGCCTGACCCAGCCCGGCATGACCGTCGTCTGCGGCGACTCGCACACCTCCACGCACGGTGCCTTCGGCGGCCTGGCCTTCGGCATCGGCACCTCGCAGGTGGAGCACGTGCTCGCCACGCAGACGCTGCCGATGGCCCGTCCGAAGACCATGGCCATCACGGTCGACGGCGAGCTGCCCGAGGGCGTCACCGCCAAGGACCTGATCCTCGCGATCATCGCCCGGATCGGCACCGGCGGCGGCCAGGGCTACGTCCTGGAGTACCGCGGCTCCGCCATCGAGAAACTGTCGATGGAAGCCCGCATGACCATCTGCAACATGTCGATCGAGGCCGGCGCCCGCGCGGGCATGATCGCCCCCGACGAGACCACCTTCGCCTACCTGGAGGGCCGCGAGCACGCCCCCAAGGGCGCCGACTGGGACGCCGCGGTCGCCTACTGGAAGACGCTGAGGTCGGACGACGACGCGGTCTTCGACGCCGAGGTCGTCATCAAGGCCGAGGAGCTGTCCCCGTTCGTCACGTGGGGCACCAACCCCGGCCAGGGCGCGCCCCTTTCGGCGAACGTCCCCGACCCCGCTTCGTACGAAGACGCTTCGGAGCGCCTCGCCGCCGAAAAGGCCCTGGAGTACATGGGGTTGGAGGCCGGCCGGCCGCTGCGCGAGATCAAGGTCGACACCGTCTTCGTAGGCTCCTGCACCAACGGCCGCATCGAGGACCTGCGCGCCGCCGCGGACATCCTCAAGGGCCGCAGGGTCGCCGACGGCGTACGGGCGCTGATCGTGCCCGGCTCCGCACGGGTGGGCCTGCAGGCCGTCTCCGAGGGCCTGGACCAGGTCTTCAAGGACGCCGGCGCCGAGTGGCGGCACGCGGGCTGTTCCATGTGCCTGGGCATGAACCCGGACCAACTCGCCCCCGGCGAGCGTTCCGCGTCGACGTCCAACCGCAACTTCGAGGGCCGGCAGGGCAAGGGCGGCCGTACGCACCTGGTCTCGCCCCAGGTCGCCGCCGCCACCGCCGTGCTCGGCCACCTGGCCTCGCCCGCCGACCTGTCCGACGCCCCTGTCGCCGCTGGAGTCTGATCAGTCATGGAAGCATTCACCACGCACACCGGCCGGGCCGTCCCGCTGCGTCGCAGCAATGTCGACACCGACCAGATCATCCCTGCTCACTGGCTCAAGAAGGTCACGCGGGACGGGTTCGAGGACGGGCTGTTCGAGGCCTGGCGCAAGGACCCCGAGTTCGTGCTGAACCGCCCGGAGCACCAGGGAGCGACCGTCCTGGTCGCCGGCCCCGACTTCGGCACCGGCTCCTCCCGTGAGCACGCCGTCTGGGCCCTGCAGAACTACGGCTTCAAGACCGTCATCTCCTCCCGCTTCGCCGACATCTTCCGCGGGAACTCGCTGAAGAACGGCCTGCTCACCGTCCTCCTCGACCAGGAGGTCGTCGAGCAGCTGTGGGCCCTGGTGGAGAAGGACCCGCAGGCCGAGATCACCGTCGACCTCCAGGAGCGCGAGGTCCGCGCCGAGGGCGTCACCGCCGCCTTCGAGCTGGACGAGAACGCCCGCTGGCGCCTGCTGAACGGCCTGGACGACATCAGCATCACGCTGCAGAACGAGCAGGACATCGCCGCCTACGAGGCGAAGCGCCCCTCGTTCAAGCCGCGGACCCTCCAGGTCTGACCTCCCCGGACCTGGCGGCGGTCGCAACCGCTGCCGGGCAAGGCATATTCAGGCCACATCCGCAGCACCCGGTACCCCCAATCGAGCATCGGTTGGGGGTACTTCCCTGTCTGCCCCCGGGAGGCCCTCCGCGCCCCCTCCGAGCCCCTCCCGGACCTCCTCAACTCCCCACCTGTGCAGGCCTGTTCGCCCCGATCGCGGATTTCCGGGCGCTGTCGCAGGATGGGCCCGGGGGAGCGCTCAGGAGCCCCTCGAGAGGCGGGAGTTACCCCCTGCGGAGGCGACAACTCGCCCCAGATGGCACAATCTGTGCATGGAACACGACGGCCAACTCCAGCTGTACGCGGCGGTCGCGGACCAACTCAAGGAAGCGCACTCCCGAGTGCGTGCACTGCAAGTCCCGGAGGGCGTACGGATGGCGCTGACCCGGAAGCTGCTGGCCATCACGGCCGCGGCCAAACACGATCTCGCCGCCGCGGCACGGCGTCTGGAGCGATTCACGGCCGATCTCGACGACCTCGAAGAGGGTCGCGGCGGCGAAGAGGAACTCTGAGGCAGTCGAGTCCGTTGCGGCACAAGGGTGATTCGCCCGTTTCGCGTTTGATTTGCGGTATGTATCTGCCTAACGTGCGAAAAAGCCGGGCCGAAAGAGATTCGTTCCGGCAATGTCTCCGAAGGGGAAGACGTGAACAAGGCGCAGCTCGTAGAAGCGATTGCCGACAAGGTGGGCGGCCGTCAGCAGGCCGCTGACGCCGTGGACGCCGTACTCGACGCCATCGTCCGTGCCGTGGTCGCCGGCGACCGCGTCTCGGTCACCGGTTTCGGCTCGTTCGAGAAGGTCGACCGCCCCGCCCGGTACGCCCGCAACCCGCAGACGGGTGAGCGCGTCCGGGTCAAGAAGACGTCCGTGCCCCGGTTCCGCGCCGGTCAGGGCTTCAAGGACCTCGTCGCGGGTTCCAAGAAGCTCCCGAAGAACGATGTCGCGGTCAAGAAGGCGCCCAAGGGCAGCCTGACCAGCGGCGCTTCCGCCACGGTCAAGAAGGCCGCGGCCAAGAAGACCACCGCGAAGAAGGCCGCCGCCAAGAAGGCGACGCCCGCGAAGAAGACCACGGCCGCGAAGAAGGCCACCGCCAAGAAGACGACCGCGAAGAAGACCACCGCGGCCGCCAAGAAGACCACGGCGAAGAAGACCACGGCCAAGAAGGCGACCCCGGCCAAGAAGGCCACCACCGCCAAGAAGGCCACGGCCAAGAAGACGGCGCCCGCGAAGAAGGCCACGGCCAAGAAGGCGCCCGCCAAGAAGTCGACGGCGCGCAAGACCACCGCCAAGAAGGCCACCGCCCGCAAGAAGTAGGGCCGACGCCACAGGGCTGCTCACACGCCGGGCCGGACTCCCGTGAGGGAGTCCGGCCCGCGGCGTACGGCCCGGCACCGCCCGATCGGGCGGAGCCTGAAGTCCCTGGTCAGAACGTCTGAAGCGTCACCAGCGTGATCCGCAGGGCCGCGCCGCCGGCATCGCTGCCGCCGCCGGCGTCGCCGTCGTCGCCGGTCTCGATCCGCACGCGCTGCCCCGGCCGCAGCAGCCGCAGGCCCCCCGCGTCGAACGCGGCGGCGTCGAAGGGCACCGGGGTGCCGTCGTCCAGCAGGACGCTGCCGGAACGGGACTCGGGATCGTACGTGTACGCGGTCGCCTGCATACCCGCAGCGTACTCAGTCCGCGCACTCCACCCGGTCCGCGCGCCCCACCCGGCCGGCGTCCTCCGCCCGGCCCCCGCACCGCGCCCGGGCCACGAGCGGCAGGTCCGCGGCCGCCCGCGCCGTGTGCGGGCCGACCCCCAGGGCCAGCGCGGCCCGCAGGTCCTCGCCGGTGTCGACGTCCTGGCGTACGGAGTCCACTCCCGCGAGCGGCAGTTCCCGTGCGCCCGAGGCCGCATGACGGTGCCGGGAGGCGCCGCCGAACGACGGACGCAATTCCACGCCCGGACCCGCTGCCAGGAACGTCGTGCCGATTCCGGCGGCGTCCGGCAGAAAGGCCCGGGGAAATGCGTGGGCAGCGGCGAGAACATGCGCCAATTCGGCGGAGCGCAGCGCGGGCAGATCCGCGTTGAGAGCGCCGACCGGTGCGGCGGGGCGCCGGGCGCGCACGGCGGCGGCTCCGTGGGCCAGCGCGGCGTTCAGTCCCGCGCCGGGTGTGTCCGCGACAATCCGTGCACCGAGCACCGAAAGGGCGCGTCCGGCGTGCTCGTCGTCCGTGACGACCACCACATCGCCGACCCCCGGACAGGCTCTCGCGGCGGCCACGGTGTCCTGGGCGAAGGCGAGCGCGAGGCCCGGGCGCAGGGCGTCGCCCGCCGCGGGCGTCAGCCTGCTCTTGGCCCGCACCAAGGGTTTCAGCGGTATCACCAGGGTCCACTGCACCCGCCCATTGTGACCTGTGCGGGAGGTGTGGCGGTTCAAATGGGCCGGTGCGCACAGCTCAGGACAAGGGGGGTGGCGCGAGACAGGTGGGCGTACGGTGTTCTCGACAGACCGGTGGCCTGGGGCGACACTTGTGCGGCCCGGACAGGTACTGCCTGCCAGGTCCTAGAGGAAGGTGTCCGAGTGTCCCGCCGCAGAATCGGCTTCTGGTACCGCTTCGCCGCGGTCCTCTGCAAACCCCCGCTGGTCGTTCTGTTCAAGCGGGACTGGCGCGGAATGGAGCACATTCCGGCGGACGGCGGCTTTATCACCGCGGTGAACCACAATTCACATCTGGACCCGTTCCTGTACGCCCATTTCCAGTACAACACCGGACGAGTCCCGCGATTCCTGGCGAAGCACGGCCTCTTCAAGAAGGGGTTCGTGGGCGCCGCGATGCGCGGCACCGGGCAGATTCCCGTCTACCGCGAGACCACGAACGCGCTGAGTGCGTTCCGTGCCGCGATCGACGCCGTCGAGCGCGGTGAGTGCGTCGCCTTCTATCCCGAAGGCACCCTCACCCGCGACCCCCACCTGTGGCCCATGGTCGGAAAGACCGGAGTCGCCCGGGTGGCGCTGCAGACGAAGTGCCCCGTGATCCCCGTCGGCCAGTGGGGCGCCACCGACGCGCTCGCCCCGTACGCGAAGAAGCCGGACTTCTTCCCGCGCAAGACCCACCACGTCCTGGCGGGTGAGCCGGTCGACCTCTCCGCGTACTACGACCGGGAGATCACTCCCGAG
Source organism: Streptomyces sp. SID5785 (assembly GCF_009870065.1). GTDB lineage: Bacteria > Actinomycetota > Actinomycetes > Streptomycetales > Streptomycetaceae > Streptomyces. The sequence continues at coordinate 5,439 of NZ_WWIA01000873.1, forward strand.
CTGCTGAAGGAAGCCACCGAGACGATCATGGTCGCGATCACCTCCCTGGTGGCCGAGCTGCGCGGCGAGGACGCCCCGCAGAAGCGTTTCGACCCCCGCGAGGCGCGGATCGAGCAGCGCCGCAAGTCCCAGGCGGGCGGCGCGGGTTCGGCGTCCGGCAGTGCCGTCAAGGAGAGCGAGAAGTGACCCGACCCGTGAAGGCCGCCGTCTTTGGCACCGGTTCGTGGGGCACGGCCTTCGGCATGGTGCTCGCCGACGCCGGCTGCGACGTCACCCTGTGGGGCCGCCGCCCGGAGCTCGCCGACGCGGTCAACTCCACGCGCACCAACCCCGATTACCTCCCCGGCGTCGATCTCCCGGAGAACCTGCGGGCGACCGCCGACGTCGCCGAGGCCGCCGACGGCGCCGACTTCACCGTGCTCGCCGTGCCCTCGCAGACGCTGCGCGGCAACCTCGCCGCCTGGGCGCCCGTGCTCGCCCCCGACACCGTCCTCGTCTCCCTGATGAAGGGCGTCGAGCTCGGCTCCGCGATGCGGATGAGCGAGGTGATCCAGGACGTGACCAAGGCCGGCGAGGAGCGCGTCGCGATCGTCACCGGGCCCAACCTGGCCCGCGAGATCGCTGCCCGGCAGCCCGCCGCCGCCGTCGTCGCCTGCCGCGACGAGGTCGTCGCCCAGCGTCTCCAAGTCGCCTGCCACACCCCGTACTTCAGGCCCTACACCAACACCGACGTGGTCGGCTGCGAGCTCGGCGGCGCCGTCAAGAACGTGATCGGGCTCGCCGTCGGCATCGCGGACGGCATGGGCCTCGGCGACAACACCAAGGGCTCGCTGATCACCCGCGGCCTCGCCGAGACCACCCGGCTCGGCCTCGCCATGGGCGCCGACCCGCTCACCTTCTCCGGGCTCGCGGGCCTCGGCGACCTGGTCGCCACCTGCTCCTCGCCGCTGTCGCGCAACCACACCTTCGGCACCAACCTCGGCAGGGGCATGACCCTCGAGGAGACCATCGCCGCGACCAATCAGACCGCGGAGGGCGTCAAGTCCTGCGAGTCGGTGCTCGACCTGGCGCGCCGCCACGGTGTCGACATGCCGATCACCGAGACCGTCGTGGAGATCGTCCACGAGGGGAAGCCGCCGGTCGTCGCCGTGAAGGAGCTCATGTCGCGCTCCGCCAAGCCGGAACGACGCTGAGCGACGGGCCGTTGCGGGCGCTGACTCTCGCCCTACCAGCAGGTACGCTCAACGCGATATGAGCAGCGAGAACCTCCCCCAGAGCCCCGCGTCCGCCGCGCCGTCCGTCTCGTCGCCGGGCGTCTCGCCGAACGGGCAGAAGCCGCGTGTGGCTGTCGTCTTCGGTGGCCGCAGCTCCGAGCACGGCGTCTCCGTCGTGACGGCGGGCGCCGTGCTGCGCGCCATCGACCGGACCAAGTACGACGTGCTGCCCATCGGCATCACCCGCGAGGGCCGCTGGGCGCTCACCTCGGACGACCCGGAGCGGATGGCCATCGCCGACCGCAAGGTCCCCGACGTCGCCGACCTGGCCGAATCGCCCGAGGGCGGCGTGGTCCTGCCCGTCGACCCGGCGATCCGCGAGGTCGTCTACACCGAGCCGGGCTCCGTGCCCAAGGCCCTCGGCGACGTCGACGTCGTCTTCCCTGTGCTGCACGGCCCCTACGGCGAGGACGGCACGATCCAGGGCCTGCTCGATCTGTCCGGTACGCCCTACGTGGGCTGCGGTGTGCTCTCCTCGGCCGTCGGCCAGGACAAGGAGTACATGAAGCGCATCTTCACCTCCTTCGGCCTCACGGTCGGCCCCTACCTGGTGATCCGCCCGCGCGAGTGGGAGAACGACCAGGAGGGCGCGCGCCGCCGCATCGCCGACTTCGTGGGCGAGCAGGGCTGGCCGCTGTTCATCAAGCCGGCCCGGGCCGGCTCCTCGATCGGCATCACCAAGGTCGACTCCTTCGAGGGCCTCGACGAGGCCATGGAGACCGCCCGCGCCCACGACCCGAAGGTCATCGTCGAGGCGGGTCTCTCCGGCCGCGAGATCGAGTGCGGCGTCCTCGAGTTCGAGGACGGGCCGCGCGCCTCCGTCCCGGCCGAGATCCCGCCCGTCCAGTCGCACGACTTCTACGACTTCGAGGCGAAGTACATCGACTCCGCCGCCGGCATCGTGCCCGCGCCGCTGACCGCCGAGGAGACCGCCGAGGTGCAGCGCCTCGCCGTCGCCGCGTTCGAGGCGGTGTCCTGCGAGGGGATCGTCCGCGCGGACTTCTTCCTCACGGACGACGGCGAGTTCGTCATCAACGAGATCAACACGCTGCCCGGCTTCACACCGATCTCCATGTACCCGCGCATGTGGCAGGAGTCCGGCGTCAGCTACCCGGAGCTGGTCGACCGGCTCCTCGACGCCGCGCTGCGCCGCCCGACGGGGCTGCGCTGACGCTTCTCCCTGCGAGGCCCGGGTCCGCCCCGCGCGGACCGGGCCCGCGCGAATCCCTCACGGTCCTTCAGTCGGCGATCCCCTTCGGGATCGCCTTCTTGATGGGCCCGGCCAGGTCGACCAGCGGCCCCGCGCCGCCCTGCCGGACCTGGCCCTTGGGTATCGTCACCTCGACGTACGCCAGCCGGGAGCCCGTCGTCATCTGCTGGGAACCGTCCTTCAGCTCCTCGACGACCCACTCCACCTCGTCGACTGTCGCGGGCATGCTGCCCTTCTTCGCAGCCGCGTCGGGCCACGGCACACCGCAGCGCAGTATGATCGCCGGACTTCCCCACGCCGCGGTCAGTTCGGAGCGCGGCTCGGGATCGTTGCGCTCGAGTCCGTCGATCTTCTGCGGCAGCAGTCCGTGCAGATCGCGGCAGAGTCCGGTCACCTTAGCGTCCGGGCTGGGAACCGACACCGCGGGCGTGTCGTCCGTCGAAGAGCAGCCCGCTGCGGCGGCGATCAGCACGGACAGGGCGGGGAGCCCGACGAGAAGACGGCGCCGGTGACGGAAAGAGTTCACCGGCACAGGGTAGACGGGGGCTACAGGTGGACGACCGGGCAGGTCAGCGTGCGGGTGATGCCATCCACCTGCTGGACCTTGGCGACCACCATGCGCCCCAGTTCGTCCACCGTGTCGGCCTGAGCCCGCACGATGACGTCATAGGGGCCGGTGACATCCTCGGCCTGAATGACTCCTGGGATCTTCCCGATGAGCTCGGCGACGGTCGACGCCTTGCCTACTTCGGTCTGAATCAGGATGTACGCCTGTACCACGGAACCTCCAGGGCGGCCACGAGGATCATGTGGGGAGAAGGGACGCCACGGTATCGCGTCGCCGCTCGTCGCGGGGAGACCCGGGGCGTCTGTGGCGTACCCACCGAGTACGCGCGGCAAGCACACAGGGACCGAGAAGGCGGGCTCGTGACAGAAACCGTGACGCAGACCGTGACGGAAACAGCGGGCAAGCCCGTGACAGAAACCGTACCCACGACAGAGACGGCTCGCGACCGCGCACGGTCCGGGGCACAGCAACCCCACGACCACAGCCGGACCCGGGCAGAAGGGGCAGTACGCGCATGAAGGGCACCGTCGGCGAGCTGGGGGAGTTCGGCCTCATCCGAGAGCTGACCTCGCGGCTCACCACCACCCCGGCCGTCCGCGTCGGGCCCGGCGACGACGCCGCCGTGGTCGCCGCACCGGACCGCCGGGTCGTCGCCAGCACGGACATCCTGCTGGAGAACCGGCACTTCCGCCGCGACTGGTCCACCGCGTACGACGTCGGCCGCAAGGCCGCCGCACAGAACCTGGCCGACATCGCCGCCATGGGCGCCGTGCCCACCGCGCTGCTCCTCGGCCTCGTGGTGCCGGCCGAGCTGCCCGCGTCCTGGCCGTCGGAGCTCATGGACGGACTGCGCGACGAGTGCCAGGTCGCCGGCGCGGCCGTCGTCGGCGGTGACGTCGTCCGCGGCGACACCATCACCGTCGCCATCACGGCGCTCGGCGACCTGCGCAACCACGAGCCCGTGACCCGGGCCGGCGCCCAGCCCGGGGACGTCGTCGCCGTCACCGGCTGGCTCGGCTGGTCCGCCGCCGGATACGCCGTCCTGTCCCGCGGCTTCCGCTCGCCGCGCGCCTTCGTCGAGGCCCACCGCAGGCCGGAACCCCCGTACCACGCGGGCCCCGCCGCCGCCGGGCTCGGCGCCACCGCGATGTGCGACGTCAGCGACGGTCTCATCGCCGACCTGGGCCACATCGCGGAGGCCAGCAAGGTCCGCATCGACATCAAGTCCGGCAAGGTCGACGTCCCCTCGCAGATGAACGACATCGGCCAGGCCGTCGGCGTCGACCCTCTCCAGTGGGTCCTCAGCGGCGGTGAGGACCACGCGATCGTGGCGACCTTCCCGCCCGACGTGAAGCTGCCCGCCCGCTGGAAGGTCATCGGCGAGGTGCTCAATCCCTCGGCCCTGCCGCAGGTGACCGTCGACGGCGCCCCCTGGACGAGCAAGGGCGGCTGGGACCACTTCGGCGACGACACCGGCACCGCCGGCCGGGCCGACGGCCTCGGCCCCTTCGGCGGGGAGATCGAGTCGTGACCGCCGAGCGGACGGCGCCGCACCGCCCCGTACGCGTCCTGACCGTCGCCGGGTCCGACTCCGGCGGCGGCGCCGGCATCCAGGCCGACCTCAAGACGATGCTCGCGCTCGGCACCCACGGCATGAGCGTCCTCACCGCCGTCACCGCACAGAACTCCCTCGGGGTGCAGGGTGCCTGGGAGCTCCCCGTCGAGGCGGTACGTGCCCAGTACCGCAGCGTCGTCGACGACATCGGTGTCCAGGCCGTCAAGACCGGGATGCTCGCCTCGCCCGAACTCGTCGAGTGCGTCGCCGACTTGCTCGGCGGGACGGACGCGCCCGTCGTGGTCGACCCGGTGGGAGTGTCCAAGCACGGCGACTCGCTCCTGGCCGCGACCGCCCTGGACTCCGTCCGTACCAGACTGCTGCCGACCGCCACCGTGGCCACCCCGAACCTCGACGAGGTCGCGCAACTCACCGGGATCCACGTCGAGTCCGAGGACGACATGCGCCGGGCCGCCGACGCCGTGCTCGCCCACGGCCCGCGCTGGGTCGTCATCAAGGGCGGCCACCTCACGGCCGGCGGCTCCGGTGATGGCTCCGGCGGTGGCTCGTGCGAGGCCGTCGACCTCCTCACGGACGGTGCACGGGAACACTGGCTGCGCTCCCCGCGCCACGACAACCGGCACACCCACGGCACGGGCTGCACCCTCGCCTCCGCGATCGCCGCGCAGCTCGCGAAGGGGCAGTCCGTCCCCGACGCCGTCCGCGCCGCGAAGGAGTACGTGACCGGCGCGATCGCCGCGGGGTTCGCCCTCGGCACCGGAATCGGCCCGGTCGATCACGGCTGGCAGCTCCGCACACCGGTGGGCCGGGGCGCGGGGACGGACGAAGGGGCCGGGACGGGCGCCGCCGACAGGCCGTAGTCCTTCAGGTCCAGATTGCTCGCCGCCCTCTCGGTGATGCGCTTGAAGACGCCGGCCAGGAACCGCGAACTCAGCATCCGATAGGCCCGGTCCCGGCTGCGGATCTTCTTCTCGGTGGGCGGCGCCAGGAACGGCCCGGCGTTCCCCGACGTCTTCTGGCAGCCCTTCGCGTACTTCGTGATCTCCGCCTCGAAGGCCGCGAAGGCGGTGCGGTGGTCACCGCGCGCCGCGACCAGCTCACCGGCCAGGACATACGCCGACACGAGGGCGGTACCGGTGCCTATGCCGCCCATGGTCGCGCCGTGCCCGGCGTCGCCGAGCAGGATCACCCGGCCCCGGGACAGACGGTCGATGTGGATCTGGGCGATGGCGTCGACGTACAGGTCCTCCGCCGAGTCGAGCGCGGCGAGCATCTCCGTCACATGCGGCCAGGCGAGCCCGCGCAGCTGCTCGGCGACGATCTCCTTCTGTGCCGCGGTGTCCCTGCGGTCGTACGTCAGCTGCCCGGACCGGAAGACGACCGCTGCGCCCGCGCGGTGCGGATCCCCGTCGTAGTTGTTGATCATCGCGGTGCGGCCCGGCTCCGAGTAGAGCCGCGCGGTGCGGTCCAGGCCCAGGTGGTTGGGCATGTCGAAGCCCGCGACGTAGTACCCGAGGAAGCGCAGGTACCGGGACTCGTCGCCGAACACCAGCCGCCGGGTGTGGGAGTGCAGCCCGTCCGCACCGATCACCAGGTCGACCGTGCGCGCCGCGCCGTGGTCGAACGTGACGTCCACCCCGGTCGGGGTCTCGGTGAGCGAGGCGATGGAGTCGCCGAAGACATACTCGACCGCGTCCTTCGTGCGCTCGTACAGCAGCTGGGAGAGATCGCCGCGGAAGACCTCGACGTCTCCGCTCATCAGATGGGCCGGCAGGTCCACCCGCTCGGTGTCGTCCGCGTCGACGATGGTCTGGCGCCCCATGTCCGTCCGGATCCGGTGCAGCTCGTCCCAGATACCCATCCGCGTCAGGACCGTGCGGTGGACGTGCCCGCGGAAGTCGACGGCGAAGCCGCCCTCGCGCAGAGCGGCGGCCTTCTCCACGACGGTGACCCGGGCGCCCTGGCGGGAGAGCCAGAACGCGATCGCGGGACCGGCGATGCTCGCGCCGGACACGAGGACGTCGAGATGGGCGAGCGGGGTTTCGGCGCGGGCGGCCGCGGCGCCTCCGGTCGGACGGTGGGTCGGTTCGGTGGGCCCGGTGCTCTGTGTGGCTTCTGCGGTCTGTGTGCTCTGTCGGTTCGGCGTGGTGTTCGTCTGCTTCGTCATGCCAGTGAGCCTGCGGCCCGCCGCTTACCGTTCGCTGACCATCGACTGACCGCGCCTGACCGTGCTGCTCGCCACCCGCGTCAGGCCTGGTCAGAGGCCTGATCAGGGGACTGGTCAGGGACCTGCCTGTCAGCGGTCGGTCAGGGCCCGGCGAGTGGCAGGGGCACCGGTCAGGACTCGGAGAGCGGCAAGGGGTACCGGTCAGGGCCCGGTCACGGCGGCCCCGCGCAGGGCACTGCCCAGCTCGAACGCCTTCTTGAACGTGTCCGGGGCCAGCAGACGCCGCACCCGCCGCTCGACCGGCGTCACGTCCGGGTCGTCCACGATCAGCCGACCGCGCAGCGCCGACGCGGCCCCGAGCAGCGTCGCCGCCTCCTCGGGCGCCGCGGCCCGGGACGCCAGGGCCTCCGCCACCTCCGCCAGTTCGAGCCCCTGCGCCGTGCCCCCGGTCGACAGCGTCCGGGCCTGGCGGAACCAGTCGTCGGCCTCCTCCGCGCGCCCCTCGGCCAGCGCCGCCCGGCCCAGGCCGAGAAAGATGTGGACCGTCTGCCCCACGCTGTACCAGGAACGGGCGCTCGTCTCCAGCGCCGACTCGTAGTGCGTGCGGGCCCGGGCGGTGTCCCCGGCCAGCCGGGCGGCGTCGCCCAGGCCCCAGTGCGCGCCCGCCACCTTCTCGTGCGCGCCCACGCCACCGGCCAGCTCCGCCGCGCGGGAGAAATCCGCAGCGGCCTCCTCGTGCCGACCGCTGCGCAGCAGCACCGTGCCGCGCCGGCACAGCAGGTCCGCGGTCTCCTCGGGCGCCGCGAGATCGTGCGCGTACGTCAACGCCTCGTCGATCAGCTCCAGGGCGCGCCCGCGCTCGCCGCGCCAGTCGGCGTACAGGCCCAGCTGATCCAGCGAGTTGGCCATGCCCCAGCGGTCGCCGCAGGCCCGGAAGCCCTCGAGCGCCTCGGCGAACAGGGCCTCGGACGCCGCGGGCCGGCCCGCGAACTGCTCCTGGAACCCCAGCCCGACGCCCAGCAGGGCACGCCCCCAAGCGTCGTCGCCGACCTGGGCGCGCACCCGCTCGTCGCGGGACCGCTCGGGCCCCACCGCCAGTGTCCAGAGGACGACCGTGAACGGCAGACGCAACTGCCGGTCGATCGTCGCCAGCACCCGGTCCGCCTCGGCCAGCCGTTCGTCCTCGCCGCCGCCCGCCACCGCGTTGAGTGCGCACAGCGCGTACTCCTCGTCGAGGCCGGGCGGCGGGGTCGGCCCGACCGCGTCCAGGAGGTCACGCGCGAGGGCGACCCGCTCCCCGGCCAGGCCGTGCAGTCGCCAGAACCAGGACAGGGCCGCCATCAGGCGCAGGCCCTCGGACGGCGCCGTGCGGACGAGATGGCGCAGGGCCGCGTCCAGATCGGCGCGCTCGGCCGACAGGCGGTGCAGCCAGGGGAGCTGCTCGTGCCCGCGCAGCAGCGGCTCGGCCCGCTCCGCGAGCCGCAGGCAGTACGCGGCGTGCGCGTCCTTCAAAGGGCCCCGCACCTCGTCCGGCAGCTGCTCGGCGCAGAAGGCGCGGATCGTCTCCAGCATCCGGTAGCGCCCGTCCGACGCCTCGAGGAACGACTTCTCGGCCAAGGAAGCCAGCAGATCCTCCGGATACGCGATGCCGCACACGGCCTCCACCGCGTCCAGCGTCGCCCCGCCGCCCAGGCCGCCGCCGCTGAAGACGGTCATGCGGCGGGCCAGGTCCCGCTCCTCGTCGTCGAGCAGTTCCCAGCTCCACTCGACGACCGCGCGCAGCGTGCGGTGCCGCGGCGCCTTCGTGCGGTCGCCGCGGGACAGGAGCCGGAAGCGGTCGTCCAGCCGCTCCGCCAGCTCCTCCACCGTCAGCGTGCGCAGCCGGGCCGCGGCCAGCTCGATGGCGAGGGGGAGCCCGTCGAGCGCCGCGCAGATGCCGTCGATCGCGGCCGCGCGCGCGTGCGTGCCGCCTGCGGGCCCGGACCCGTCGGCGTCGAAGTCGGGCCGGACCGCGACGGCCCGGTCGCGCAGCAGCCGGGCCGCGGGCTCCGCCCCCAGCGGCGGCACCGGGCACAGCACCTCGCCGGTGATCTGGAGCGCCTCCCGGCTCGTGGCGAGGATCCTCAGCCCCGGGCACGCCCCGAGCAGGAGTCCGGCAACCCGGGCGGCGTCGGCCACGACGTGCTCGCAGTTGTCGAGCACCAGCAACGCCTCGCGGTCCTCCAGGGCCGCGGTGAGCCGCTCGGTGGCGTCCTCGCCCTGCGGTCCGCGCAGCCCTTCACGGACCCCGAGTGCGGTGAGGACCGCGTACGGAACCAGGGCGCCCTCGGAGACCGGGGCGAGCTCGACGTAACAGACGTCCGGGCGGGAGCGGGCCGCCTCCACGGCCAGCCGTGTCTTGCCCACGCCGCCGGGTCCGGTCAGCGTCACGAGCCGGGCGCCGGCCAGCAGCGCGTCGATCCGGGCCAGCTCCTGCGACCGCCCGACGAACCGGGTCAACTGGGCGGGTACGCCCCGCTGCCGGTGCGGCTCCGGCGTCCGCAACAGCTCCAGGTGCAGGGCCGACAGCTCCGCCGACGGATCGGCGCCGAGCTCCTCGGCGAGAATGCCGCGCGCCTCCTCGTAGGCCGCCAGCGCCTCCGCGGGGCGGCCCGCCGCGTGCAGGGCGCGCATCAGCAGCGCGTGCAGCCGCTCGCTCAGCGGATGGGAGCCCAGCAGGTCACGGATCTCGGCCACCAGGTCGGGTCCCGCACCCAGCGCCAGGTCGGCGGCGATCCTGTCCTGCACGGCGGTCAGCCGCAGCTCGTCCAGGCGCGGGAGGTCCTGTGGCGCGGGGCCGCGCCACAGCCCGAGCGCCTCGCGCAGCAGCTCCGCCGCGCGCGCGTGGTCACCCGCGGCCAGTGCCTGACCGCCCGCCCGTGCGAGACGCTCGAAGCGGTGCACGTCCACCGCGTCCCGCTCGACGACCAGCCGGTACCCGGCCGGGTCCGCCTCGATCTCCAGGCCCAGCCGTCGGCGCAGCCGCGAGATCTGCGACTGCAGTGCGTTCGCCGCGTGGGCCGGGGGCTCCTCGCCGTACACCCCGTCGATGAGGCGCTCCGGCGAGACGGTCCGGCCCGCGTCGAGCAGGAGCTGTGTCAGCAGGGCACGCGGGCGCGGCCCTCCGGGGTCCAGAGGGCTGCCGTCGGGGGCCCGCACGTCGAGGGGGCCGAGGATGCCGAACCGCATGCGCCGAGTCTTGCAGCCGCCACCGACAGCCGTGCCCGGTACGGAGGATCCGGCGGGCGGGCCGGACCGCGTGCGGACATGAAGAAAGCCGGCCCCCGAGGGGACCGGCTTTCTTCAAGCAACCAGCGAGGTGGCCGCGCTACGCGAAACGTCAGCGCGAGACCTTGCCGGCCTTGATGCACGAGGTGCAGACGTTGAGCCGCTTCGGCGTCCGACCGACCACGGCACGCACGCGCTGGATGTTGGGGTTCCAGCGACGGGGCGTACGGCGGTGCGAGTGCGAAATGTTGTTGCCGAAGCCCGGCCCCTTGCCGCAGACGTCGCAGTTGGCAGCCACGGGTCACTCCAAAGACTTCAGATGCACTTACGGTTGATCCCGGCATGCCGGGATCAAGATCAGAGGATCTGAGTGGCGGTGCCAGGGGAGAGCCCGATGGTTATCGGGCAACCGGAGCAGCATACAACGGCTGCTTCGGTACAACGAAACTACCATGGCTCCCCGGGCGGACGCTCCGGCCCTGGTCGGGCCCTCTTCCGGAGGACCGTCCCGCAGGGGTCTACTCTGCGATGCCAGTCCAGCTGCTCAAGGAGGCGTAGGTGCCGCAGGTGCCGCATGTGCTCGACGTCGTCGCGGTGCGGGCCTGGTGCTCTCTCGCCCTCGACGCGCTCGGCCGCGACCGTGCGGAGATCGACGCGATCAACGTCTATCCGGTCGCCGACGGGGACACGGGCACCAATCTCTACCTGACCGTCGAGTCCGCGCAGCAGGCCGTCGAGGCCGTCTTCACGGGGCTCGGGGCGGGTCCCGAGCCGACCGCTCCGGACCTGCCCGAGGTCATACGCGCGATGGCGCACGGCGCCCTCATCGGGGCGCGCGGCAACTCGGGGACGATCCTCGCGCAGCTGCTCCGCGGCATGGCCCAGGTGCTCGCGGGCGACGGCACACGTGAGGCAGATCACGCGTCCGGGGCCGACGCGGAGGCCCTGCGCCTCGCCCTGCGCAGGGCCGCGGACTCCGCGCGCGAGGCGGTCGCCCACCCCGTCGAGGGCACCCTCCTCACGGTCGCGCGCGCCGCGGCGGACGCCGCCGGCGCCGCGG
>NZ_WWIA01000874.1 GCF_009870065.1 Streptomyces sp. SID5785
GCCTGGCCTGGCTGGCCCGCGCCGAGGCCGAGCAGGCGCGGGCGGTGAGCGGCCCGGACGTCGCGGCCTGGGAGCGGACCGTCTCGGCGTTCGGCTACGGCGACCCGTACGAACTGGCGCGGTGCCGGCTGCGGTTGGCGCAGGCCCTGCTGACCGCCGACCGCCGCGAGGAGGCCGCGGAGCAGGCGCACACGGCCCGGGAGACCGCCGAGCGCCTGGGCGCCGTACCGCTGCGCGACGCGCTCGACGACCTCGTGCGGCGCGGCCGGCTCGCGGGCCCGTCCGGCGGGGAGCGCATCGCGGCCCTGACCGCCCGGGAGGGTGACGTGCTGCGGCTGCTCGGGCAGGGGCGCACCAACCGGCAGATCGGCGAGGAGCTGTTCATCAGCGGGAAGACCGCCAGCGTCCACGTCTCGAACATCCTGGCCAAGCTGGGCGCCGCGAGCCGCACCGAGGCGGTGGGCATCGCCTACCGCGAGGGCCTGATCGAACCGGAGGCCACGTCCTCCCCGTGAGGCGGCATGCGCAGGGGCCCGGGTGACCGTGCGGGTCACCCGGGCCCCTGTCGTGTACGGGAGAGCCGGTCAGCCGGCGAGGTTGACCGCGCGGGCCGACTTCGCGCCGATCTCCGCGGCCAGCTCGGTCAGCACCGACGCGGCGACCGTGTCGTCCACGGTCAGGACGGCCAGCGCCTCGCCGCCCACGTCGGCACGGGCGACCTGCATGCCGCCGATGTTGATGCCGGCCTCGCCGAGGACGCGGCCGACGGTGCCGACGACACCCGGGCGGTCCTCGTAGCGCAGCACGACCATGTGGTCGGCGAGCGCCAAGTCCACGTCGTACTCGCCGACGGCGACGATCTTCTGCAGGTGCTTCGGTCCGGCCAGCGTGCCGGAGACCGAGACCTCCTGGCCGTCGCCGAGGGTGCCGCGCACCGTCACCACGTTGCGGTGGTCGGGCGACTCGCTCGACGTGGTGAGGCGGACCTCGACGCCGCGCTCCTGCGCGAACAGCGGGGCGTTGACGTACGACACCGTCTCGTCGACGACGTCCTCGAACACGCCCTTGAGCGCGGACAGTTCGAGCACCTTCACGTCGTGCTGGGTGATCTCGCCGTAGACCTCGACGTCGAGGCGGACCGCGACCTCACCGGCGAGCGCGGTGAAGATCCGGCCGAGGCGCTCGGCGAGCGGCAGGCCCGGCTTGACGTCCTCGGCGATGACGCCGCCCTGCACGTTCACCGCGTCGGGGACGAGCTCACCGGCCAGCGCGAGACGCACGGAGCGGGCGACGGCGATGCCGGCCTTCTCCTGCGCCTCGTCGGTCGAGGCGCCCAGGTGCGGGGTGCAGACGACCTGGTCGAACTGGAACAGCGGGGAGTCCGTGCAGGGCTCCTTCGCGTAGACGTCCAGGCCGGCGCCCGCGACGCGGCCCTCCTTGAGCGCGGAGTACAGCGCCTCCTCGTCGACGATCCCGCCGCGTGCGGCGTTCACGATGCGCACGCTCGGCTTGACCTTGTGGAGCGCGTCGTCGCCGATGAGGCCGAGGGTCTCCGGCGTCTTGGGCAGGTGGACGGTGATGAAGTCCGAGACCTCGAGCAGCTCGTCCAGGGAGAGGACCTTGACGCCCATCTGCGCGGCCCGCGCGGGCTGCACGTACGGGTCGTAGGCGACGACCTTCATGCCGAAGGCGCTCATGCGCTGGGCGACCAGGGCGCCGATGCGGCCGAGGCCGACGACACCGAGGGTCTTCTCGGCGAGCTCGACGCCGGTGTACTTGCTGCGCTTCCACTCGCCGTTCTTCAGGGCGGTGTTCGCCTGCGGGATGTTGCGCGCGGTGGCGACGATCAGGCCGCAGGCCAGCTCGGCGGCGGTCACGATGTTGGACGTCGGGGCGTTGACGACCATGACGCCGGCCTTGGTGGCGGCGGACACGTCCACGTTGTCCAGGCCGACGCCGGCGCGGGCGACGACCTTCAGCTTCTTGGCGGCGGCGATGGCCTCGGCGTCGACCTTGGTCGCGGAGCGGACGAGGATCGCGTCCACGTCGGCGATGGCCGGCAGCAGCTCGGCGCGGTCCGCCCCGTTGCACTGGCGGATCTCGAAGTCCGGGCCCAGGGCGTCGACGGTGGCGGGCGACAGCTCTTCAGCGATGAGTACGACGGGTTTGCCGGTGGCAGCAGTGCTCACGTGAGTCCTCACAAGTCCCAGTGCGGACGGCCGTCCCGACGGCCGCAGGCGGTGGAGGGGTGGGTGCTTGGCCGCGTGGAAGACGCACGACGCTGTGGGCCCGACGCGAATAGTTCAGCAGTGTAGTGGCGCGCGGGAGGCAGTCTTACGCCTCCCCGGAAGGATCACTCGTCCGTGGCTGGACGGTATGGACAACGGTATCGACCGCCGTGTGGAGGGGCCATGGCGAACGGGGCCGCGGCGTGTGCCGCGACCCCGTCCCGCGAGGCTCAGGCCTCGTCGTTGTCCACCCAGCTCATGAGCTTGCGCAGCTCCTTGCCCGTGGTCTCCAGGAGGTGGTTCTCGTCCTGGGTCTTGTACTCGTTGTACTTCTTCAGGCCCGAGTGGTACTCGTCCATCCAGTTCTTGGCGAAGGTGCCGTCCTGGATCTCGGCGAGGACCTTCTTCATCTCGGCCTTGGTGGCGTCCGTGATGATCCGCGGGCCCGTGACGTAGTCGCCCCACTCGGCGGTCTCGGAGATCGACCAGCGCATCTTCTCCAGGCCGCCCTCGTACATGAGGTCCACGATGAGCTTCAGCTCGTGCAGGCACTCGAAGTACGCGATCTCCGGCTGGTAGCCGGCCTCGGTCAGGGTCTCGAAGCCCGCCTTGACCAGTGCGGCGGTACCGCCGCAGAGCACGGCCTGCTCACCGAACAGGTCGGTCTCGGTCTCCTCGGTGAAGGTCGTCTTGATGACGCCGGCGCGGGTGCCGCCGATGCCCTTCGCGTAGGACAGCGCCAGCTCGAAGGCCTTGCCGGTGGCGTCCTGCTCGACGGCCGCGATGCACGGGACGCCGCGGCCCTCCTCGTACTGGCGGCGCACGAGGTGGCCCGGGCCCTTGGGGGCGACCATGCAGACGTCCACGCCGGCCGGGGGCTTGATGAAGTCGTAGCGGATGTTGAGGCCGTGACCGAAGAACAGCGCGTCGCCGTCCTTCAGGTTGTCCTTGATGGACTCCTCGTAGACCTGGGCCTGGATCGGGTCCGGGACGAGGATCATGATGACGTCGGCCTCGGCGGCGGCCTCCGACGGGGTCACCACGCGCAGGCCCTGCTCCTCGGCCTTGGCCTTGGACTTGGAGCCCTCGTGCAGACCGACGCGGACGTCGACGCCCGAGTCGCGCAGCGACAGCGCGTGGGCGTGGCCCTGGGAGCCGTAGCCGATCACCGCGACCTTGCGGTTCTGGATGATGGACAGGTCGGCGTCGTCGTCGTAGAACAGCTCGGCCACTGGGGTTCTCCTTGTCGGGGGTGTTGCTGGTTCTGCGTCCCACCGTACGGCGGGAGTGGGAAGGGGGGTTTTCAGGTCTCGCGATGCGAGCAGCGCGAGGCGGGTGACCGTGCTACGCGCTCCGGTCGAGGGCGCGCAGGCTGCGGTCGGTGATGGAGCGGGAGCCGCGGCCGATGGCGATGGTGCCGGACTGGACGAGCTCCTTGATGCCGAACGGCTCGAGCATCTTGAGCATCGCCTCCAGCTTGTCGCTGGACCCGGTGGCCTCGATGGTGACGGCCTCGGGCGAGACGTCCACGGTCTTGGCGCGGAACAGCTGGACGATCTCGACGATCTGCGAGCGCGTCTCGTTGTCGGCGCGGACCTTGGCGAGCACAAGCTCGCGCTGGACGGCGTGGCCCTGCTCGAGCTCGACGATCTTCAGGACGTTGACCAGCTTGTTGAGCTGCTTGGTGACCTGTTCGAGCGGCAGGTCCTCGACGTTCACGACGATGGTGATGCGTGAGATGTCGGGGTGCTCGGTGACGCCGACGGCGAGCGAGTCGATGTTGAAGCCGCGGCGCGAGAAGAGGGCGGTGATCCGGGCCAGGACACCCGGCTTGTTCTCGACCAGGACGGAGAGCGTGTGCTTGGACATTTCGATGGCCTCTTAGAGTCTTCCTCGCTCAGTCGTCTTCACTGTCGCCGAAGTCGGGGCGGACGTCCCGAGCGGCCATGATCTCGTCGTTGGAGGTGCCGGCGGCGACCATCGGCCACACCATGGCGTCCTCGTGGACGATGAAGTCGACCACGACCGGGCGGTCGTTGATCGAGTTCGCCTCCTCGATGCACTTGTCGAGGTCCTCGGGGCGCTCGCAGCGGATGGCGTAGCAGCCCATGGCCTCGCTCAGCTTCACGAAGTCGGGGATGCGCGTGCCCTTGTTGGGCGGGGTCTCGCCGTCCGGGCCCGCGTGCAGCACGGTGTTCGAGTAGCGCTGGTTGTAGAACAGCGTCTGCCACTGGCGGACCATCCCGAGGGCGCCGTTGTTGATGATGGCGACCTTGATCGGGATGTTGTTCAGGGCGCAGGTGGTCAGCTCCTGATTGGTCATCTGGAAGCAGCCGTCGCCGTCGATCGCCCAGACCGCCTGGTCCGGGGCACCGGCCTTGGCGCCCATCGCGGCGGGCACCGAGTAGCCCATGGTCCCGGCGCCGCCCGAGTTCAGCCACGTGGCCGGCTTCTCGTACCGGATGTAGTGCGCGGCCCACATCTGGTGCTGGCCGACGCCCGCCGCGAAGATCGTGTCCGCGGGAGCGAGTTGGCCGATGCGCTCGATGACCTGCTGCGGGGAGAGCGAGCCGTCCGCCGGCTGGTCGTAGCCGAGCGGGTAGGTCTCGCGCCAGCGGTTCAGGTCGTTCCACCAGGCGCCGTAGTCACCCGTGTGACCGTCCGAATGCTCCTTCTGGACCGCCTGGATCAGGTCGGCGATGACCTCGCGGGCGTCCCCGACGATCGGCACGTCGGCGGCCCGGTTCTTGCCGATCTCGGCCGGGTCGATGTCGGCGTGCACGATCTTCGCGTACGGCGCGAAGCTGTCCAGGTTGCCGGTGACGCGGTCGTCGAAGCGGGCTCCGAGGGCGACGATCAGGTCGGCCTTCTGCAGCGCGGTGACGGCGGTGACCGCACCGTGCATGCCCGGCATCCCCACGTGCAGCGGGTGGCTGTCGGGGAATGCGCCGAGCGCCATCAGGGTGGTGGTGACGGGCGCTCCGGTGAGCTCGGCGAGCATCTTGAGCTCGGCGGTGGCCTGCGCCTTGAGGACGCCGCCACCGACGTAGAGGACGGGCCGCTTCGCGTTCGTGATGAGCTTCGCGGCCTCGCGGATCTGCTTGGCGTGCGGCTTGGTCACGGGGCGGTAGCCCGGCAGGTCCTGCTGCGGCGGCCAGGAGAACGTCGTCTGCGCCTGCAGGATGTCCTTCGGGATGTCCACCAGGACCGGGCCCGGGCGGCCGGTCGAGGCGATGTGGAACGCCTGCGCGATGGCCTGCGGGATGTCCTCGGCCTTGGTGACCAGGAAGCTGTGCTTGGTGATCGGCATCGTGATGCCGACGATGTCCGCCTCCTGGAAGGCGTCCGTGCCGATCGCCTTGGAGACGACCTGGCCGGTGATCGCGACGAGCGGCACGGAGTCCATCATCGCGTCGGCGATCGGCGTCACCAGGTTCGTGGCACCCGGGCCCGACGTCGCCATGCACACGCCCACCTTGCCGGTGGCCTGCGCGTAACCGGTGGCGGCGTGCCCGGCGCCCTGCTCGTGACGGACGAGCACGTGACGCACCCGGCTCGAGTCCATCATCGGGTCGTACGCGGGAAGGATCGTGCCGCCGGGGATGCCGAATACGGTGTCGACCCCGACCTCCTCAAGCGAGCGAATGAGGGACTTCGCACCCGTGACGTGCTCGACGGGCGCGGACTGCTGTCCTCCGGAACGGGGCCGCGGCTGCGGATGGTGGGCCCCGGTGGCCTGCTCGGTCATCGGCTTCTCTTCTCGATGCTGAGGGTTTTTGCGAGGGTTGTGCGGGGTTGTCGCGAGGTGCGGTGCGGGGTGCGAGGGCTTCCGACCGGCACCGGTGCAACAAAAAACCCCTCGTGCCGTGAGGCAAGCGAGGGGAGCGCGCCGGATACGGTCGCTGGGGATTCCGGTGTTCGTCCACCGGTGGGTCCCAGCTTCAGCCGACGCGCTTTCCAAGTACGAGAATTCGGGTGCGCATGGCACTGACCCTCCCCCCGGCGCGCCAGTGGTGTCAAGTGGGTGGGACGGGAGTCTCATCATGTGAACGGGGTGCGGGTGCCCCCGCGAACACCGGCTCCGCGGGTCCCGCCGGAACGGGATACTCCGCCGAGGCCAGCGCACGGCGCAGCCGGTACTCGTCGAGCGGTCCCGAGAAGGCCATGCCCTGCCCGTGGGTACAGCCCATGGCGCGGAGCGCGACGACCTGCTCGGGCAGGTCGACCCCGTCCGCCACGGACATCAGCCCGAGGTCGCCGGCGATCCTGAGCAGCCCACTGGTGATCTTGTGCAGCCGCGCGGACTCGACGACGCCCTCGACGAGGGAGCGGTCCAGCTTGAGCATGTCGACCGGGAGCCTGCGCAGCGCCGTGATGGCCGCGTAGCCGCTCCCGAAGCCGTCGAGCGCGATCCGTACGCCGAGTCTGCGCAGCACCGTCAGACGGCGCTCCAGCTCGTCCAGGGGCACCCGGGGGTCGCTGTCGGCCAGCTCGATGACGAGCGCCCCGGAGGGCAGCCCGTGCCGCGTCAGAAGGGCCTCGACGGAGCCGAGCGGCATCGTCCGGTCCAGCAGGCGGCGGGCGCTCATCCGGACCGCGACGGGCGTCGCGTGCCCGCTGCGGCCGCGCTCGGCCGCCTGCGCGACGGCCTCCTCCAGCATCCAGCGGCCCAGCTCGGCGGTCTTCTCGCCGTCCTCCGCGACCCGGAGGAACTCGGCCGGGGTGAAGAGGATGCCCTGCGACGAGCGCCAGCGCGCCTGCGCGGCGACGGCCGCGATCCGGCCGTCGTGCAGCGACACCACGGGCTGATGCAGCAGCGCGAACTCCCCGTCGTGCAGAGCCGACCGCAGCCGGCCCGCCAGCTCGGCCTTGCGCACGACGTCGGCCTGCATCTGGGGCGCGTAGAGCTCGACCCGGCCCTTGCCGGTGGCCTTGACCCGGTACATGGCCAGGTCCGCGTTGCGCAGGAGCTCGCCGGCGGTGATGTCGGGCTCGGCGAACGCCACCCCGATGGACGCGGCCACCCGGACGTCCTGGTGCCCGCCGATCGCGTACGGCTGCGACAGCGTGACTCTGAGCCGGTCGGCCAGCTCGTAGATGTGCTGCTCGCGCGCCGCGTCGTCCCGTCCGCCGTCACCGACGATGAGCGCGGCGAACTCGTCACCGCCCAGCCGGGCCGCGGTGTCCGAGGAGCGCACCGACTCGGCGAGCCGGCGCGCGGCCTGGACCAGCAGCTCGTCGCCCGCCTGGTGTCCGATCGTGTCGTTGACCTGCTTGAAGCCGTCGAGGTCGATGAAGAGCACGGCGGTGCCGCGATCGGTGGCCCGGCGGCCGGTCAGCGCCTGCCCGACCCGCTTGGTGAACAGCGACCGGTTGGGCAGGTCGGTGAGCGGGTCGTGCTCGGCGTTGTGCTGCAACTGCGCCTGGAGGCGCACCCGTTCGGTCACGTCTCTGCTGTTGAGGATCAGGCCGCCGTGGTGCCGGTTGACCGTGGACTCCACGTTCAGCCAGGAACCGGTGCCGGAGCGGAAGCGGCACTCGATGCGGGTGGTCGGCTCCTCGATCTGGCTCGCGGCGAGGAAGCGGCGCACCTCGTGCACGAAGCGGCCGAGATCCTCGGGATGGATGATCGAGGCCAGCTCGGCGCCGACCAGGTCGTCGGCCTCGCGCCCGTAGACCCCCGCCGCCGCGGGGCTGACGTAGCGCAGTATCCCGTTCGGAGCGGCGATCATGATCACGTCGCTGGAGCCCTGCACCAGCGAGCGGAAGTGGTTCTCCTTCTGCGCCAGCTCCTGGGTGAGCGTGATGTTGTCCAGGAGCATGATGCCCTGGCGCACGACGAGCGCCAGGACCACGGTGCAGGCGGTGAAGAGCACGATCCGGTCGACGCGGTGCCCGCTCAGCACGTTGTACAGGATCCCCAGCGTGCAGACCGCCGCCGCCAGGTACGGGGTGAGGGCGGCGAGCGATCCGGAGATGGGCCGCGGGTGACCCGGCACGGGCCGCACGGCACCGGGGACCGGGTGCGGCACCGGGTCGGAGAGAGCCTCACCACGGCCGCCCACCCACGGCGCGTACGCGAGGAGCAGTGAGCCGGCGAACCAGCCCGCGTCGAGGATCTCCCCCGAGCGGTAACTGGCGTGCAGGAGCGGTGAGGTGAACAGCGCGTCGCACAGGACGGTGAGCGCGAGGGCGCCGATCGCCGTGTTCACCGCCGTGCGGTTGCCCGGCGAGCGGCGGAAGTGCAGGGCCAGCACCATGCTGACGAGAACGATGTCGAGCAGCGGATAGGCGAGTGAGAGCGCGGTGCGGCTGACGCTCAGCCCCTCGGACTCGGCGGTGTGCGCGAGCGCGAGGCTCCAGGAGAGGGTGACGAGCGACCCGGCGATCAGCCACGCGTCGAGCGCCAGACAGATCCAACCGGCCTTCGTCACGGGCCGCTTGGCCAGCACGAGCAGGCCGATGATCGCGGGCGGCGCGAAGCAGAGGAAGAAGAGGTCGGCGAGGCTCGGCGTCGGCACCTCGACATGCAGGACGAACTCGTACCAGCCCCATACCCCGTTCCCCAAGGACGCCATGAGGGAGGAGAGCGCGAAGAGCAGCCAGGCGGGTCGAAAGCGACTGCGGCGGCTGCGTGCGTAGAGGAAGTTCGACACGGCGGCCGTGCCGGCGGCGAGACTGAGGCCGAAGTCCCCCATGAACAGGGCGACTCGCTCGGATCCCCAGCCCAGCAGCGAGCCCGTCGCGAAGGCCGCGCAGACGAGGGCGAGCGCGAGCTGGAGCCCCATGCCGCCGGTGCACCCTCGGGGGCGGGCCGGGAGCGGTGCGCCGGGGTGCAGCGAGGCACCGAGGGCGGTGGGCGGCGACGGGTGGGCGGTCACCGGGCCGCCTCGGTCCGCCGGGCCGCTCCGCCGTCCTTCTCGCCCTGCCCCTGGTGCTGCTGGCGCCTGCGGCCGGTGCGCAGACTGCCGCGGCAGGCAGGCTTCGTGCGGCAGCCGGGACTTCGCCCGTGCATCGGTGTGCGTGAGGGTCGCCGCCGGCGGCCTCGCCGCGTCGGATCGTTCACCCATAGGCCGTGCATCGCCCGTCGCCCCCCTCGCAGTCCGTCCGTCGTCCCCGCGCCGCGTGCTGCACGGCGCTGCCCCAGTCGGGACGATACACCAGACTCGTCACTCAGGGACATAGTCTCTCTACTCTCCGTGACGACCAGCGACGATGCGGGCACCCGGTGGAGCCGGGCGGGCCCGGAGCGTGTGCGCCCGACGGCGGGCGGCCGCACGGGAGTTGTCCGTGGGGCCGGTGGTGCCGCGCTCGACGGGTGGGTCAGCCGGTGGTGAGGACGACGTTGTCGAGCGGCTCCCCCGCCGCGAACCGCGTGAGCTGTGCGGCCAGCAGCCGCTTGGCGCGCGGCAGGAAGGCGGACGTGGGACCGCCGACGTGCGGGGAGACCAGCACTCCCGGAGCCTGCCACAACGGGTGGTCCCGGGGCAGCGGTTCGGGATCGGTGACATCGAGCGCGGCACTGATCCGGCCGCTCTGCGCCTCCTTGATCAGCGCGTTCGTGTCCACGACGGGACCGCGTCCGACGTTGACGAGCAGCGCCCCGTCCTTCATCCGGGCCAGGAACCCGGCGTCCACCAGGCCCCGGGTGTCCTCGGTGAGCGGGGTGACCACGACGACGACGTCCGCGTCGGGCAGCAGCCGGGGCAGGTCGGTGAGCGGGTGCACCGGGCCGCGCGCCGTCGTGCGGGCGGAGCGCGCGATGCGCGCCACCCGCGCGACCTCGAAGGGCACGAGCCGGTCCTCGACGGCCGACCCGATGGCTCCGTACCCCACGATGAGCACGTTCCGGTCGGCGAGCGCGGGGCGGAAACCGGAGCGCCACTCACCGCGGTCCTGGCCGCGCACGAAGTCCGGAATGCCGCGCAGCGAGGCGAGGATCAGCGTCAGGGCGAGCTCGGCGGTGCTGGCGTCGTGCACCCCGCGCGCGTTGCACAACTGGACGCCCGCGCGCAGGTGATGCAGGCCGCCCTGCACGTGGTCGACGCCCGCGGACAGCGTCTGCACGGCCCGCACCGCGGTCATCGCGGGCAGCGGGCGGGTGCCGACGCCGGGGGGCTTCATGTAGGGGACGACGTAGAACGCGCACGCGGCGGGGTCGGCGGGATACTCCGGTTCCCCGTTCCAGAAGCGGTAGTCGAGCCCTTCGGGAAGGCCCGGAATCTCGTCGGCGGGAAACGGCAGCCACACATCACCAGTCATGCTCGGGAGGCTATGTCAGAGGCGTTGGGGCGCAGAGGTTAGGTTGGGTGCCGAAAACAGGGAGGGTCACGGGCAGGTGGAGCGCAAGGCGATCGGCGCGGCAGCGCTCGAGGTCGGGGCGGTCGGACTGGGCTGCATGCCGATGAGCTGGGCCTACACCGGCTCGCGGCAGCGCGGCGAGGAGTCCGTGCGGACCGTGCACGCCGCGTTGGACCGGGGGTGCTCGCTCGTCGACACCGCCGACATGTACGGGCCGTTCACCAACGAGCTGCTGCTCGGCCGGGTGCTCAAGGAGCGGCGGGCGGACGCGTTCGTGTCGACGAAGGTGGGCCTGCTCGTGGGCGAGCAGCACATCGTCGCCAACGGCCGCCCCGGATACGTCAGACGCGCCTGCGACGCCTCCCTGCGCCGGCTGCAGACGGACGTCATCGACCTCTACCAGCTGCACCGGGCGGACCCGGAGGTGCCGGTCGAGGAGACCTGGGGCGCGATGGCGGACCTGGTGCGCGCGGGCAAGGTGCGTTCGCTGGGGCTGTGCGCGGTCGGGGCGCGGGCCGCGCGGCGCGGCGGCCGGTCCGCACTGCACGCCGGGACGATCCGGCAGCTGGAGCGGGTGCAGCAGGTGTTCCCGGTGAGTTCCGTGATGGCGGAGCTGTCGGTGTGGTCCACCGAGGCGCTGCAGATGCTACTGCCCTGGTGCGCGGCGCGGGGCGTGGGATTCCTGGCGGCGATGCCGCTGGGCAACGGCTTCCTGACCGGCACGCTGCGGCCGGGCGAGGGGTTCGAGCCGGACGACGTGCGGGCCAGGCACCCCCGGTTCACCGCGGAGATGATGGCGGCGAACCAGCCCCTCGTGGTGGGGCTGCGCCGGGTCGCGGCCCGGCACGGGGACGAGGTCACGCCGGCGCAGGTGGCGCTGGCCTGGGTCCTCGCGCAGGGTGGGAGCGTGGTGCCGGTGCCGGGAGCCAAGCACGAGCGCTGGGCCGCGGAGAATGCGGCGGCCGCCGGGCTGTCCCTGACGGACGCGGACCTGGCGGAGATCGCCGCGCTGCCGGCGGCGCGGGGTTCGTGGGACTGAGTCCGGGACCCGGCGCCGCGCCCCGGTCCGGACCGGGATTCCGGAGAGGGCTCCGGGATCGGGAACCCGGACGGCCCGAGCGGTGTATGAACGGTAGAACCGTCGCGACGAAGGGACCCTGATCGTGCAACGTCAAGCTGTACGGCCCGCGTTGGCCGGGGCCGCCTGCGCGGCGCTCCTGCTCACGGCCGGCTGTTCGTCGTCCGGTGACGGACCGGGCCCGCGGCAGGACCGGAGCTCGGCCTCGGGCCCGGGCCGGCCGAGCGCATCGGCCTCGCCCCGTGCCGACGTCCCGCCCGCGAAGGGCTCCGTGACGGTGGGGCGGACGGCGGCCACGGGCCTCAAGTCCCCCTGGGGCCTTGCCGCGTTGCCGGAGGGCGACCTGCTGGTCTCCTCCCGTGACGAGGGCACCCTCACCCGGATCGATCCCCAGAGCGGCAAGAAGACCGAGCTCGGCGAGGTGCCGGGGGTGGCCCCGGCGGGCGAGGGCGGCCTGCTCGGCATCGCGCTCTCCCCGTCCTACGCCTCGGACCACATGGTCTACGCGTACTTCACGACGGAGTCGGACAACCGCATCGCGCGGATGATCTACGACGAGAAGAAGCCCCCGGGCGAGCAGCTGGGCGCCCCGGACACGGTCTTCCGCGGCATCCCGAAGGGGACGAATCACAACGGCGGACGCATCGCCTTCGGCCCGGACGGCCTGCTCTACGTGGGCACGGGCGAGACGTACAAGACCGAGCTGGCACAGGACAAGAAGTCCCCGGGCGGCAAGATCCTGCGGCTGACTCCCGAGGGCGAGCCGGCCCCGGGCAACCCCTTCGGTGACACGCCCGTGTACTCCTACGGGCACCGCAATGTGCAGGGGCTGGCCTGGGACAAGGACAAGCGGCTGTGGGCCTCGGAGTTCGGCCAGGACGTCTGGGACGAGCTGAACCACATCGTGGCGGGGGGAAACTACGGCTGGCCCGACGCCGAGGGCAAGGCGGGCAAGTCCGGTTACCGAGACCCTCTGCGCCAGTGGCACACCCGTGACGCCTCCCCCAGCGGGATCGCGTACGCGAAGGGGTCGATCTGGATGGCGGGGCTGAGAGGCGAGCGCCTGTGGCGCATCCCGCTGGACGGTGCCAAGGCGGCGCACGAGCCGGAGGCGTTCCTCACCGGAAAGTACGGGCGGCTGCGCACGGTGATCGCGGCCGGCGGGGACAAGCTGTGGCTGGTCACGAACAACACGGACTCGAGAGGCACCCCCAAGAAGGGCGACGACCGGATCCTGGAGCTCAGAGTCAGCTGACCTCGGCCTCGTCGGCCCCGTCGGCGGTGGGGTCCTCGGAGCGGGGCCGGCGGACGACGACCCTGCCCGAGGAGAGGTCTATCGGGCCGCGCCCGGGATCGCCGTCGTTGAGGTCGACCCGGGTGAGCTCCAGCCGCTTGCGCTCCTCGTCGGTGTGCCTGCGGCTCGGGGCGAACAGGTCCTCCAGCGGATTGAACACTGCGCCTCCCGGTAGCCCGTGCGAGCTTCTCGTCCAGCGTACGGCAGAGGGACTCGGACCGGACCGGCCGCGAGGGCGGCCGGTGTTCCGGCCGGTCAGCCCGCCGTCCCGGGCGGTGCCGCCACCGGACGGGCGGGGAAGAGCTGCAGCCGGTGGGCGACGGCGGCGGCCTCCCCGCGGCCGGCGACGCCGAGCTTGGCCAGGATGTTGGACACGTGGACGCTGGCCGTCTTCGGGGAGATGAAGAGTTCCTCGGCGATCTGCCGGTTGCTGCGGCCCGCCGTGACCAGGCGCAGGACATCGCGCTCGCGGCTGGTGAGGCCGAGCTGCTCGGCGGGGTCGGCCGGTGCGTCCGGCCGAGGTCCCCGGGCGGGCCCCAGGCCGATCCGGGCGCGCTGGGCGAGCAGGGTGACCGACTCGGTGAGCGGGCGGGCGCCGAGGTGGTCGGCGACGGCGGCGACCAGCCGGAGGAGCTCCGCGGCACGGTCCCGGTCGTCCTCCGGGGAGTCGCCGGCCGCTGCCGCGGAGGCCAGCAGGGACTCGGCGAGGCGGAGCCGGACGCGGGCCAGGTCGTAGGGGCGGTCGAGGGGCTCGAAGGCGGTGACGGTGTCCGTCCAGTCGTCGGGGGTGTCACGGCCCTCGGCGCGGAGCAGTTCGGCGCGGACCCACTGCTCGTGGGCTTGCCAGACCGGGACATGGGTGGCCTGGGCCTTGGCGGCGGTGCGGATGCGTGCGACGGCGCGGGCGCGGTCGGGCTCCGCGGCGGGCAGGCCCCGGGCGTCCGCCTCCGCGGCGGCGGCGGTGCGCAGCAGGGGCCAGAGGTAGCGCTGCATGGAGTGCGGGAGGCCGGCGGTGACGAGGCGGTCGAGTTCGGCGCGGGCGTCGTGGAGGCGGCCCTGACAGACGGCGAGAGCGAGGGAGACATGGGCGAGGGGCAGCATGTACTGCGGCATCGGATCGTGTGTGCCGTAGTGCTCGTGGGCCAGGGCCAGGTGGGCGGCCGCCTCCTGGTAGGCGCCGCGGCCGAGGGCGAGCGTGGCGAGGTGGACGCCGGCGGTGCCGCGGGGCTTGTCGCTGACGGAGACGGCGCGGGTGCGTTCGGCGACCTCGGCGGCCTCGTTCCAGCGGCCGAGCGAGATCAGGGACTCGGCCTTGTTGGCGCGGACCCAGCCCTTGGTGTCGGTGAGCCCGAAGCGGCGGCACTCGGCGATGCCGTCCTCGGCCAGCCGGACGGCCTCGGCGGAGCGGCCGGCGCCTTCCAGGACGGAGGGCAGGTTGACGTTGACGTGCCGGATGCGGGCGACGAGTCCGAGTTCGGCGGAGCGCTCGCGCACGGCGTACATCTCGGTGAATCCCTGTTCGACGTCACCGGCGTCGACGAGGAGGCCGCCGAGGATGAGCCGGGCGTTGAGTTCGATCTCCTCGGCGCCGACCATGCGGGCGTACTCGACGGCGCGCTCGGCGGCGGTCAGGGCCTCGGCGCCGGGATTGTGGAGCATGCCCCAGGAGGCGGCGTAGGTCAGGACCTCGGCGTGGACCGCGGAGGGCGGCAGTCCGCGCACCAGTCGCTGGGCCGTGGCGATCTCGTCCCAGCCGTCGCTGCGGCCCAGGGTGGAGATCAGGCTGCTGCGCTGGATCCAGAACCAGGCGGCGCGCAGCGGGTCGCCGCCGCCCGGGGTGCGGGCGGCGTCGTCCAGCATGCGGGTCGCGCGCTTGGCGATCTTGAGTGCGGGTTCCCGTTCGCCGCAGACCCGGCCCGCGGCGGCGGCCTCGGCCATGAGGTCGAGGTAGCTGAGCTGGGTGTGCGCGGGGTCGCAGCCGCAGGCGAGGTGGCTCTCGACGTAGTCGCCGAGGACCAGCCCCTCGCGGATCTCCGGCGGGGCGGGCTCCCAGAGCTCCATCGCCCGTTCCAGGAGCCGCATCTGCTCGGCGTAGGCGTGCCGGCGCTGGGCCTCGACGGAGGCGTCGAGCACGGCGGGCAGCGCCTTGGCGGGCTCGTGCGCGTGGTACCAGTAGGCGGCCAGCCGCATTACGCGGGCCTCGGCGGGCACCAGGGCGGGGTCGGCCTCCAGCGCCTCGGCGTAGCGGCGGTTGATACGGGAGCGCTCGCCGGGGAGCAGGTCGTCGCTGACGGCCTCGCGGACGAGGGAGTGCCGGAAGCGGTAGCCGTCGCCGGACGGCGAGGCGAGCAGGATGTTGGCGCCGACCGCGGCGCGCAGGGCCTCGATGAGTTCGTCCTCGCCGAGCCCGGTCACGGCGGCGAGCAGCGGGTACTCGACGGTGGATCCGCCCTCGGCACAGATGCGGGCGATGCGCTGGGCGGACTCGGACAGGGATTCGACGCGCACGAGGAGGACGTCGCGCAGCGAGTCGGTGAGGCCGGTGGCGCAGCCCTCGGCCGCGGAGACGGCGAGTTCCTCGACGAAGAAGGCGTTGCCGTCCGAGCGGCGGAAGATGTCGTCGACGACGGTGCGCTCGGGTTCCTCGGCGATGATCCCGGCGATCTGACGGGCGACCTCGGCGCGGCTGAGCCGGCCGAGCTCGATGCGGGTGACGGTGCGCAGCCGGTCGAGTTCGGCGAGCAGGGGGCGCAGCGGGTGGCGGCGGTGCACGTCGTCGGACCGGTAGGTGGCCACGACGACGAGGCGGCCCGCCCGCAGGGTGCGGAAGAGGTAGGACAGGAGGTGGCGGGTGGACGCGTCGGCCCAGTGCAGGTCCTCGAGGAGGACGACGACGGTGCGGTCGGCGGCGACGCGTTCGAGGACGCGGACCGTGAGTTCGAAGAGGCGGGCGGTCGCCGTCTCGTCGCCGCGGGCCTCGGGTCCCCGGGCCTCGGGGCCGCGGGACCCGGCCGCGGCCTGGTCGGCGCCGGGCGCGGTGGGCCGGCGGTCGCCCAGCTCGGGCAGTATGCGGGCCAGCTCGGCCTCGCGTCCCTCGGCGGCCGCGTCGAGCTCCTCGGGCAGCGCGCTGCGCAGGGCCCGCAGGGCGGTGGAGAAGGCGACGAACGGCAGGCCGTCGGCGCCGATCTCCACGCAGCTGCCGGTGACGACGACGGCGCCCTTGTGGCAGGCCTCCGCGGCGAACTCCTCGACGAGCCGGGTCTTGCCCACGCCGGCCTCGCCGCCGAGCAGCAGGGCCTGGGGCTCTCCGGCGTCGGCGCGGGTCAGGGCGGTGGCGAGTACGCCGAGTTCGTCGGCGCGGCCGACGAACACCGGGCTGACGGATCGGGTCTCCACAGCGCCGAGCATCGCACACGAGTCCGGTACGGGGGCAGGCTTTTTCCCGGCGGCGGTCCGTGCGGCGGGCGTCGGCCCGGGCCGGGACGCGGATCGGCCCACCGGCAGGCCGGTGGGCCGGGGTGCGAGGCTCATGCCGCGCGGGGGGTGCGGCGGCGCCGGCCGTCGGTGGTGCTGCGGCTCTCGGTACTCACCCGCCCATCGGCCGCTTGTGACCTGGACTCGCGGGCGGCACGCTCGGCCCGGGCGGCCCGGGCCGCGGCGCGCGCCTGCCGGTACGTGTCGGCCTGGCGCTGGAGCTCGGCGGCGCGCTGCTGGTGGATCTCGTACTCGAACACGGTGTCTCCCTGGGTTCTGCGGTGGCTTCTCGCGGTGTGTTTTCCGCGATGCCTTCACTTTGGTCGCCCAGGGGGGTGCGCCACATCGGGAGAGTGCCTCATCTGTGACGGCGAGGGGGCCTTAGGCCGCGTACCGGGGGGAGTAGTACGCGGTCTAAGGCCCCCTGAGGGTGCCCCGGTCGTCCGGTCCGGGGCGGGTGAGGTCAGCTCAGACCGGGAGTGCCGAAGATCAGGTCGGTGTACTTGGCGACGGCCAGGATCAGGCCGATCACGCCGAGGGAGACCCCGGCCCAGGCGACGGACTTGATCCAGGCGGCCTGCGGCTTGCCGGGGGCGCCGAAGGCGGGGCGGGCCAGGACGGCGACGCCCACGATCAGGGCGATGAGGGCGAAGACCCCGCCGACGGCGGCGGTGGCGTGCCAGCCGTCGGTGTAGCCCTCCTTGACCTGGGCGGCGACGCCGGGGTTGGCGTTGGTGGAGAGGTTGAGCTGGCCGGTGAGGGTCTCGCGGGCGCCGACGACGGTGCCGAGCCAGCTGCCGGACAGGGAGACGAAGCCCAGGACGGTGGCGACGACCGCGGCGGCGCCCTGGCCGATGCCGGTCGGGCCCGTGGGGGCGTCGGCGCCGGCGGCGGCGAGCTCGGCCCGCGCGTCCTCGTCCGCCTCGTCGACCTCGTCCTCGTCGACCTCGTCGATCGCGTCGGCCTTGCCGGTCTTGTCAGTCTTGTCAGAGGCGCCGACGGCCTCCGCACCGGTGGTCTTCGGGGCGGTGGCAGCGTCGGTCTGGTCGGTGGCCTCCGCGGAGGTGTCGGTCGCGGCAGACTCCGCCGACTCGGCGGCCGCCGCGGCGGTCTCGGCGTCGGCGGGCTGCGCATCCGTCTTCGTAGTCATGCTCCGCACCGTACGGACGGAGTCTGAGAGGGTTCTTAACGCGCGTCGAGGGCGGCGCGTGCGCTGGGCCACTCCCGGGCGAGCAGCGACCAGATCTCCAGGTCGTGGCGGACGCCGCGCCAGGGGTTGGCCTCGCGGCGGACGCCTTCCTTGCTGAAGCCGAGACGGCGGGCGACATTGAGGCTCGGCACGTTGCCGGACGCGGCGACCCACTCCACGCGCCGCATGCCGCGCTCGTCGACGAGCCAGTCGAGCAGCGGGCGCATGGCGCGGGTGATCAGGCCGCGGCCGGTGGCGGCGGGCTCGAGCCAGCAGCCGACCTCGGCGTTGCCGCGTTCCGGTTCGACGTTGAGGCTGAGGACGCCGCCGACGAGGGTGTTGTCGACCCAGATGCCGTGCAGGCCGCCGGTGTCGGCGGCGCGCATGTCGGCGTAGCGCTGGAGGGCCGCCCGGGCGGAGTCCACGTCGACGGCGGTGGAGCCGAAGGGGATGAACTGCCCGATGAAGTCGCGTCCCCGCTCGAGGTGCGCGAGGAACTCCTCAGCGCGCCACGGGTCGAGCGGCCGCAGCCGCGCGGTGTCGTCGAGTGCGATCTCGTACATCGGTGTCCTCCGTCGCCGTCGGGGCCGCCCGGATCGCGGCCCGTGGACCCGCGGGCCGCGATCACGGCGCCGCTTCGCTCAGCGCCTCGCCGGTCGCGGCGCGCTGCTCCGGGATCTTCGCATCCGCGGCGGCGCGGCACTCCGGCGGCTCGATGCTGATGCGGGGCAGCCGGCGGTCGAGCCAGCGGGGCAGCCACCAGTTGGCGCCGCCGAGCAGGTGCATCAGGGCGGGGACGAGGAGGGTGCGCAGGACGAAGGCGTCGACGGCCACGGCGACGGCGAGCGCGATGCCGAACATGGCGATCACGCGGTCGCCGCTGAGCACGAAGGCGAGGAAGACGGAGATCATGATGACGGCGGCGGAGTTGATCACGCGGCTGGTCTCGGTGAGGCCGACGCGGACGGCCCGCCGGTTGTCGCCGGTCTCGAGCCATTCCTCGTACATCCGGCTGACCAGGAAGACCTGGTAGTCCATGGAGAGCCCGAAGAGGACCGAGACCATGATCACGGGGAGGAAGGGTTCGACGGGGCCGGAGCGGCCGAGGCCGAGCAGTTCGCTGCCCCACCCCCACTGGAAGATCGCGACGACGACGCCGAAGGCGGCGGCGACGGCCGCGACGTTCATCGCGGCGGCCTTGAGCGGGATGCCGATCGAGCGGAAGGCGAGCAGGAGCAGGAGGCAGCCGAGTCCGACGACGACGCCGACGAACAGCGGCAGCTTCCCGATGATGACCTCGGCGAAGTCGTCGTAGCTGGCGGTGACGCCGCCGACCTGGACGTCGAGGGTGCTGCCCGCCTCGGCTCCGGGGACGACGTCGGTGCGCAACCGGTCGACGAGGGCGCTGGTCTGTTCGGACTGGGGCGCGGAGTCGGGGACGACGGTGAGGTGGGCGGCGCTGTCGTCGGCGTTGTAGGTGACCGGGGAGACGTCGGCGACGCCGTCGGTGCCGCGCAGTTCGCTCGCGAGGTGGGCGAGGGCGGCCTTGTCGTGGCTTCCGTCGACGGGGGTGACGAGGGTGAGCGGACCGTTCACGCCCGGTCCGAAGCCGTCGGCGAGCAGGTCGTAGGCCTGCCGGGTGGTGCTCGACCGCGGATTGTTGCCCTGGTCGGAGGTGCCGAGGTGGAGCGAGAGCGTGGGCAGCGCGAGGACGGTGACGAGACCGAGGGCGAGCCCGCCGAGGAGCTTGGGGTGCCGCTCGACGAAGGCGGCCCAGCGGGCAGCGAGTCCGGTCGGCACCTCGGGGGCGGGGCCGTGTTCGGCGAGCCGTCGCCGTTCGCGCCGGGACAGGGCGCGCGGTCCGATGAAGGACAGCAGGGCGGGCAGCAGGGTCACGGAGGCGGCGACGGTGAGCAGCACGGTGACGGACGCGGCGATGGCGACGCCGTTGAGGAAGCCGAGCCGCAGGATGAGCATGCCGAGCAGGGCGATGCAGACGGTGGCGCCGGCGAAGACGACGGCGCGGCCGGTGGTGGCGACGGCCCGTTCGGCGGCCTCGGGCACGGAGCGGCCCTGTTTGAGGCCCTTGCGGTGCCGGGTGACGATGAACAGGGCGTAGTCGATGCCGACGCCGAGGCCCACGAGCATGCCGAGCATGGGTGCGAAGTCGGCGACGGTCATGGCGTGCCCGAGCAGCACGATGCCCGCGTAGGCGGTGCCGACGCCGATCAGGGCGGTGGCGATGGGCAGGGCGGCCGCGGCGAGCGAGCCGAAGGCGAGCAGCAGCACCACGGCGG
>NZ_WWIA01000875.1 GCF_009870065.1 Streptomyces sp. SID5785
ACCGAGGAGAGGGCGGCGTCGAGGCCGCGGTCGGTGAGGACGGCCGGGTGGATGCCCCGGGCCAGGTCGCGCAGTTCCTGGAGTGCGGTCTTCACCTCACCGTGAGCGTCGGCGACCATCCGCGCCGCCGCGTCCGGGTCCTCGGCCAGCTTCTCCTTCGCGAGGCCCAGATCCATGGCGAGCCCGACGAGCCGGGCCTGCGCCCCGTCGTGCAGGTCGCGCTCGATGCGCCGCAGGTCGGCCGCGGCCGTGTCGACGACGACCCCGCGGTCGGACTCCAGCTCCACGACGCGGGACTGCAGCCGCGACGGGCCGAGCAGCCCGACGACCGCGAGCCGGTCCACGGTCGTCAGTGCCCGCAGCACCCACGGCGTCGCGAGCGTGATCGCGAGGCCGACCAGAGCGGTGACGGTGATCTCGAAGGGGTTGTCCAGGTACACGGAGTGGTGCTCGTCGCCGTAGAGCTGGATGCCGCCCTGGCCCGCGTACATGGGGAAGACCCAGCGCCACAGCGGGTAGGTGAGCAGCGACCAGCCCGTCGCCCAGAACGTGAGGCCGACGGAGAACGCGAACACCGCCCACGGCATGTGCAGCACCCCGTACAGCAGGCTGCGCCACGAGACGCCGCTCTTGAGGACCGCGCCCATCCAGCCCATCGGGCCGTTCTTGCGCGGCCGCACCGGCTCCGGCGAGCCGACCTCGACGCCGAGCAGCCCCCGGGCCCGCACCCGCTCGAGCGAGCCCAGGCCGCGGGCCCCGGCCAGCGCAGCCGCGAGCACCGGCACCCCGATGAAGGTGACGAGCAGGCCCGCGCCCAGCGACACCATCGTCACGGCCCAGGTGAACCCGACGATGCTGATCGGCAGGCTCAGCAGCACGTACCCGAGCTCGCGCCAGGTGCGTCCTTCCACCGGCGCCCGCAGCCCGGCCGGCAGCCGCCCGAGCCCGCGGCGCGGCGCCGGTCCGCTTCCCCGGAGGTCCTGGTCGTCGTACGAGTACGAGTACTCGCCTCGGTATCCGTACTGCTGCGTGGCCATCGACGTCATCCGTTTCTGTCGCGTTCGGGCGTTCCGGCGTTCCGGCGTTCCGGCGTTCGGGCGTTCCGGCGTTCGGGCGTTCGGGGGGGGGCTCATGGGGTGGGGCCGTTCCCCTGTCACCAGGGTCGTGCTTCGCCGCGGTCCGGACCATCCGGCGGGTCGGCGTCTGCTCCCGGGGGTTTTCCCTACCTCCGGCCCGGCTCGCGCTCTCGTTCGCGGTCGCGCCAGGGCAGCTCGGCCGTGACCGTCGTGCCCGCGCCGTCCGGCGAGTCCACGACGAACAGGCCGTCGACCGCCCCGAGCCGCTCCGCGAGCCCGGCCATGCCGGTGCCCTTGTCGACGGACGCGCCGCCGCGCCCGTCGTCGCGCACCTGGAGCAGCAGCCGTTCCTCGGTGCGCCACACGTCGACGGAGGCCTGGCCGGCCCCGCTGTGCTTGCTTACGTTCTGGAGGAGTTCGGAGACGGTGAAGTAGGCGATGCCCTCGATCGCCTCGGCCGGCCGCTCGTGCAGGTCGACGGTCACCTTGACCGGCACCGTGCAGCGGGAGGCCACCGAGGAGAGGGCGGCGTCGAGGCCGCGGTCGGTGAGGACGGCCGGGTGGATGCCCCGGGCGAGGTCGCGCAGTTCCTGGAGCGCCAGCTTCACCTCGCCGTGCGCCTCGTCGACCATGGCGGCCACCGTGTCGTCGACCTGGCCCTCGAGCAGCTTCTCCTTGGCCAGGCCGAGCCCCATGGCCAGGTTGACGAGGCGGGCCTGCGCCCCGTCGTGCAGATCGCGCTCGATGCGCCGCAGGTCGGCCGCGGCCGTGTCGACGACGACCCCGCGGTCGGACTCCAGCTCGGCGATCCGCCGCTCCAGTTCGTCGGACGGGGACAGCAGCGCGCGCACCATGGCCCGGTCGGCGTTGGTCAGGCCGCGCGCGACGAACGGCAGCACCGGCCACAGCACGAACAGGCCGGTCAGCGTCACGGCGAACGTGAGCACGCCCCAGGGCAGCCGGATCACCTCGTACAGGACGGAGCGCCAGCCCACCGGGTCCTTCAGGCCGTTCCACAGCCAGCCGAAGAAGCCGCCCGCGCGGCGCACCGGCAGCGGGCTCGGCTCGTCGATCCGCACACCGAGCAGCGCCCGGGCCCGGGCCCGCTCGGCCCGGCCCAGCATCCGTGCGCCCCGCAGGCCGCCCGCGATGAGCGGCAGCCCGATCACCGTGACGGTGAGACCGGCGCCGAGCGACAGCATCGTGACCGCGTACACGAAGCCGAACACCGCCAGCGGGAAGCTGCTCAGCAGGAAGGCGATCTCCTTCCACGTGTGGCTGTCGAACGCGAAACGCGGCGGCGGCAGCACCGGCGGTCCGCCGGGTGCGTCTACGGGGGCGACTTGTGGCTCGGTCATAGCGAAAGGGTGCCCTGCGCGGGTGACCGGGCGCCATGAGGCGGACCGCCCGGGACGAACGGGGGATAACCCCACCTCACGCGGTGGACCCGGACCCGGCCCCGGCACGGGGCCGGACCAGGCTGCTTACCGTCCCTTTAACAGGCTCTAGACTCCCGTGCGTACGCACACGCACCGCGGACGCGCACGACGCACATCACGACCGACACGAACACGCAGACCAGTACGAACACGAAGACCACTACGAACACGCGAGGGGCGCAGACGTGACGGGACCGACGGGTCCGACCGCGACCGTCGTCGAGGCGGGCCAGGCACGGGTGGCCGAGGTGGTGGGGGCGGCACAGTCGGCGCACGCGGCCGCGGCCTCCTCCCACGACTACTTCCGTTCGTACTCGGTGGTCGGACTGCTCGCCGTCGTCGGCGTGCTGTTCGTCGCCGTGGCGTTCGGGGCGGGCCGGCTGCTGCGGCCGGTGGCGCCGACGCCGGAGAAGCTGCTCACCTACGAGTGCGGCGTCGACCCCGTGGGCGAGGGCTGGGCGCACACCCAGGTCCGCTACTACGTCTACGCGTTCCTCTACGTGATCTTCGCGGTCGACTCGATCTTCCTCTTCCCGTGGGCGACCGTCTTCGCCGCACCGGGCTACGGCGCGACCACGCTCGTCGAGATGTTCGTCTTCCTCGGCTTCCTCGCCGTGGGCCTGCTGTACGCATACAAGAAGGGCGTCCTGACGTGGACGTGACCCCCGCACCCGTGGACCTTCCGGAGCCGAAGCGGCTCGGCGTGCTCTCGCGGCTCGCCCCGGAACCGATGAAGGTGGTCCTCAACTGGGGCCGCCGGTACTCGCTCTGGGTCTTCAACTTCGGACTCGCCTGCTGCGCCATCGAGTTCATCGCCGCGTCCATGGCCCGGCACGACTTCATCCGGCTCGGTGTCATCCCCTTCGCGCCGGGGCCCCGGCAGGCCGACCTGATGGTCGTCTCGGGGACCGTGACCGACAAGATGGCCCCGGCCGTGAAGCGGCTCTACGAGCAGATGCCCGAGCCGAAGTACGTCATCTCGTTCGGCGCCTGCTCCAACTGCGGCGGCCCGTACTGGGACTCGTACTCGGTGACGAAGGGCGTCGACCAGATCATCCCCGTGGACGTGTACGTGCCCGGGTGCCCGCCCCGTCCCGAGGCGCTGCTCCAGGGCATCCTCAAGCTGCAGGAGAAGATCGCCCGCGAGTCGCTCGGCGAGCGCTACGGTGCCGACGCCGCGGCCGGGCACCCCTCGCCGGCGGCGCTGAGCAGCGGCCTCGTGCAGCCGCCCGCCCCCGCGGACGGTGACCGATGAGCTGGCTGCCGGACCCCGTCGAGGACCTCTTCGGCGCGGACGCCACCGCCGAGGAGGCCTACGACCTGCTGACGGTCGACGTCCCCGCCGAGCGCTGGCTCACCGCTCTGGAGACGGCGCGTACGACGCTGGGCTGCACGTACTTCGACTGGCTGAGCGCCGTCGACGAGCTGGAAGCGGGGTTCCGGGTCTGCGCGCACGTCGCCGCCGTCGCGCCCGGTGCCGTACGACGCCTGCTGCTGCGCACGACCGTGCCGCACGCGGCGCCCGTGCTGCCGTCCGCGATCGGCGTCTATGCCGGGGCCGCCTGGCACGAGCGCGAGATGCACGAGATGTTCGGCGTCGACTTCACGGACCACCCGCACCTGGTGCCGCTGCTGCTGCCCGACGGTTTCGAGGGGCATCCGCTGCGCAAGGACTTCGTGCTCGCGGCGCGGGTCGCGAAGGCGTGGCCCGGCGCGAAGGAGCCGGGGGAGTCGGAGCACGGCGGGCCCAAGCGCCGCCAGATGCTCCCGCCCGGCGTGCCCGACCCGAACGACTGGGGTCCGATGAAGGGCCAGCTGCCCCCGGCTCCGGCCCGCCCGGCGCGGGGCGCGGGCCGCGCGGCGGGCGCCGCCGCCGGTGGTGCCGGTGGTGCCGGTGGTGCCGGTGAGCGTCCGGCGCGCCGCAACCGCTCGGCGAGCGCGGGTTCGGCCAGCCAGGTGTCGGCCCCGGCCGAGGGCACGCAGCCGGCCCCGGGGCCCGCCGCCGGCAGCGGTACCGGTACCGGCAGCGGGGCCCCGGCCGAGGGCACCGGGCGGCCCGCCCGGCGCAACCGCTCGGCGAGCCAGGGTTCCGTGAGCCAGGCATCGCCTACGGGGCCCGCCCCTTCCACGCCCCCGCAGGAGACACCGGCAGGCGAGACCTCCGGTACCCCGGCGACCCCCGCCGCACCCCGTTCGAGCGACGCCCCGTGGCACCACGCCCGCCCGGCCTTCGACGCACCGGAACCCGAGAACGCCCCGGCACCGGACAAGACCCCCGGGGCCGCCGAGCCTTCGGAGTCCACCGAGCCTTCGGAGTCCACCGAGCGCTCCGAGACTTCCGAGCCGCCCGAGTCTCCCGAACCCTCCGACCGCGATCACGACCAGAACCGTCCCGACAGCAGCCCCGAGGAGGCACGCGGTGAATGACGTGCTCGAGGTCGTTCTGCGGCTCGTGGCCGTCTTCGTGGGCTTTCTCGTGCTGCCCCTGGTCGTGGGGCAGACCGAGCACAAGGTCATGGCGCACATGCAGGGCCGGCTGGGCCCCATGTACGCGGGTGGCTTCCACGGCTGGGCCCAACTGGTCGCCGACGGCGTCAAGTTCGCGCAGAAGGAGGACGTGGTGCCGGCCGCGGCCGACCGCCGCGTCTTCCAGCTCGCTCCGGCCGTCGCCCTGCTCCCGTACCTCCTGGTGCTGCTCGCGATCCCGGTCGGGCCGGGCGACGGCGCGGTCGGACAGGTCGTCGACGCGGGCATCTTCTTCGTGCTCGCCGTGATGGGCGTCGGCGTGCTCGGCTCGCTCATGGCGGGCTGGGCCAGCGCCAACAAGTTCTCCCTCCTCGGCGGCCTGCGCACCGCCGCCCAGCTCCTCGCCTACGAGCTCCCGATGCTGCTCGCCGCCGCGTCCGTCGCGATGGCGGCCGGCACGGTCTCCCTGCCGGGCATCCTCGACGCGTTCGCGTGGTGGTGGCTGCCCTGGCAGATCGTCGGCGCGGTCGTCTTCTTCGTCGCCGGACTCGCCGAGCTGCAGCGCCCGCCCTTCGACATGCCGGTGGCCGACTCCGAGATCATCTTCGGTGCGTACACCGAGTACACGGGCCTGCGCTTCGCCCTGTTCCTCCTCGCCGAGTACGCGGGCATCGTCGTCCTGTGCGGTCTGACCACCGTCCTGTTCCTGGGCGGCTGGCACGGGCCGTGGGGCGCGGACGGACTCGGCTGGGTGTGGACCCTGCTCAAGACCGCGGTCCTCGCCTTCCTGGTGATCTGGCTGCGCGTCACCTACCCCCGCCTGCGTGAGGACCAGCTCCAGAAGCTGTCCTGGACGCTCCTCGTCCCGCTCGCCCTGGCGCAGATCGCGCTCACCGGAATCGTGAAGGTGGCGATCAGCTGATGTCCGCGAAGTTCCCCGGGTCCGGCCTGGCCAAGGGCCTCGCCGTCACCCTGCGCACGATGACGCGCAGGACCGTCACCGAGCAGTACCCGGACGTCCAGCCCGAACTGCCGCCCCGCACGCGCGGCGTGATCGGTCTGTTCGAGGAGAACTGCACGGTCTGCATGCTGTGCGCCCGCGAGTGCCCCGACTGGTGCATCTACATCGACTCCCACAAGGAGACGGTGCCGCCGGCCGCGCCGGGCGGACGCGAGCGGAGCCGCAACGTGCTCGACCGGTTCGCCATCGACTTCTCCCTCTGCATGTACTGCGGCATCTGCATCGAGGTGTGCCCCTTCGACGCACTGTTCTGGTCGCCCGAGTTCGAGTACGCCGAGACCGACATCCGTGAACTCACCCACGAGCGGGACAAGCTCCGCGAGTGGATGTGGACGGTCCCGGCCCCGCCCGCCCTCGACCCGGCCGCCGAGGAGCCCAAGGAGCTCGCGGCGGCCCGCAAGGCAGCCGACAAACTCGCCGCAGCCGCCCAGACCGAACGGACCGCCCAGACCGACCGGACCGACCCCCGACCGCCCGCCGACGGACCCGGAAAGGAGCCCGCATGACCGCCGCAGTCTCCTCCGCAGCCGCCGTCGCGGCCGGCGCCTCCCACGGGTTCCTCTCGCCGACCGGCGTCGAGATCGCGTTCCTCCTCGTCGGCCTGGTCACCTTCGGCGCCGCCGTCATCACGGTCACCACGAGGCAGCTGGTGCACGCCGCGCTGTGGCTGATCGTCGCCCTCGGCGGACTGGCCGTCGAGTACCTCCTGCTCACCGCCGAGTTCATCGCGTGGGTGCAGGTGCTCATCTACGTCGGTTCCGTCGTGGTCCTCCTTCTGTTCGGACTGATGCTCACGCGGGCGCCCATCGGGCACTCGCCGGACGCGGACGGCCCGAACCGTCCGGTCGCCCTGGCCGTCGCGGTCGTGGCGGCCGCGGGCCTCGTCTGGGTCGTCGTCGACGCCTTCCGCACGACCTGGGTCGACCTCGACACCGTGCAGGGCAGTACGGAGGTGACCGGCTCGGTCCTCTTCCGGCACTGGGTGCTGCCCTTCGAGGCGCTCTCCGTCCTGCTCCTCGCCGCACTGGTCGGCGCGATCGTCCTGTCCCGCAGGAAGAACGCCGCCGCCCGCGCCCGCACCGAAGGGCAGGACCACCGCTGATGCACCTCGCCTATCCCGCCGTCCTCTCCTCCCTCCTCTTCTGCACGGGCCTGTACGGCGTCCTGGCCCGGCGCAACGCGATCCTGGTCCTGATGTCCGTCGAGCTGATGCTCAACGCCGTCAACCTCAACCTCGTCGCGTTCGACGTCTGGCTCCGCGACACCGTGCACGCCGGCCAGGCGCTGACCCTGTTCACCATCGCCGTGGCCGCCGCCGAGATCGGCATCGGCCTGGCGATCGTCCTCGCCGTGTACCGGGCCCGCGGCAGCTCGGACATCGACCGGCTCCGCGACTCCGCCGAGCCCCGCGATCCCGCCGACGATCCCGACGCCCCCGCCGACGACCCCGACGCCCCCGCCGGCGAGAAGGCCGAGGCCACCGCGTGACCACCACGACCCTCGCCGTCCTCGTCCCCCTCCTGCCGTTCCTCGGTGCCGCGGCGGGCCTGCTGCTCGGCCGCACCGCGCCCGGCTTCGTCCGCCCGCTGGCCGTCCTGCCGACGCTGGCCGCGCTGGTCCTGGCCGCGACCGTGGCCGTGCGCCAGGGCGGCGGCACCGGCAACCGCACCGCGGCCCTCGACGCGCACACCGAGCTCACCCCGACCGGCTCCGTGCCGATCGAACTCGCCCTGCACATCGACGGCTTCGCCGCCCTCGTCGCCGTCCTCGTCGCCCTGGTCGCGACCTGCGTCCAGCTGTACTCGACGGGCTACCTGCGCGACGACCCGCGCTACCCCTCGTACGCCGCGCTCGTCTCTCTGTTCACCTCCGCGATGCTGCTCGTCGTCTACACCGGCGACCTGATCGTCCTGCTGGTCGGCTGGGAGATCATGGGCATCTGCTCGTACTTCCTCGTCGGCCACTACTGGGAGACCCCCGAGGCGCGCGCCGCCTCCCTGAAGGCCTTCCTCGTCACGAAGCTCGGTGACGTCCCCTTCCTCATCGGTCTGTTCGCGCTGGCCGCCGACGCCGGCTCGTTCCGCATCACGACGGTCCTCGGCCGGGTCACCGGCGCGGGCGGGCTCGACCACCCGACGCTGATCGCGCTGCTGCTGCTCGCCGGAGTGGCGGGCAAGTCCGCGCAGTTCCCGCTGCACACCTGGCTGCCCGACGCGATGGCGGGTCCCACGCCGGTCTCCGCGCTCATCCACGCGGCGACGATGGTCGCCGCCGGTGTCTACTTCGTCGCCCGTCTCCTCCCGGTCTTCGCCGCCTCCCACGCGGCGCTGGTGGTGCTCGCCGTCATGGCCGCCGTGACCATGGCCGGCTCGGCGCTCGCCGCGCTCGCGCAGGACGACATCAAGCGCGTCCTCGCGTACTCGACGGTCGGCCAGCTCGGCTACATGACCGGCGCCCTCGCCGTCGGCGACCGCGGTGCCGCCGTCTTCCACCTCCTGTCCCACGGCGCCTTCAAGGCGCTGCTCTTCCTCGCGGCGGGCGTGGTCATCCACGCCGCCGGCACCAACTCCCTGGCCGCCATGTCCCGGATGGGCGGCCTGCGCGAGCGGGTCCCCGACGCCTTCTGGACGATGACCGTGGCGCTGCTCGCCCTCGCCGCGATCCCGCCCTTCAGCGGCTTCTTCTCGAAGGAGGCCGTCCTCGGCGCCGCCGAGCACACCGCGACCGGTCACGAGAGCGGGGTGCCCGTCGCCGCCGGCTGGATCGTGCTGATCGCCGGACTGGTCACGGCCCTGCTCACCGCCGCGTACGCGACCCGGCTGTGGCTGCTCGCCTTCAACGGGCGCGGTGCCCCGGCCCCCGAACCGCACCGCGGGCCGGCCGTGATGAACGTCGTGCTGTGGATCCTCGCGATCCCCTCCCTCGTGTTCGGTCTGGCCACGGGCGTGCTGCCCGACTGGTTCGACGGCCGCTCGCTCGCCCCGACCCTGACGACCTCGGTGCTCGGCACCGGTGTCGCCCTGGTCGGCGGCCTGGTCACGTACGCGGCCTGGCGGCACACCACCGCGCCGCCCGTCGCGGGGCGCCCGCCGCTCGGTGCCGTCGCCGTCGACACCGGGACCGGTGACGGCGGCCTGGTCGAGGCGGAGGCCATCGCGAGCCACGCCCCCGCCTACGGCGACGTCGCCGGAGCACCCGACCCGACCGACCCGGGGCGGCTGCTGCTCGGCCCGCTGCACCGCCCCGCGGCCTGCGGCTTCCATCTGGACGCCGTCTACGCCGCCCTGTTCGTGCGGCCCGTGCGGGCCGGGGCCCGCCTGGTCGCGTTCCTCGACCGGGCCGTCGTGGACACCTACGTCCGCGGCGCGGCCACGGCACCCAAGGCGCTCGGCTGGGCCGTGCGCCGCGCCCAGACCGGGAACGTGCAGACCTACCTCAGCGCCCTGCTCGCCGGCACCGTCGTCCTCGTGGTCGCCGTCGTCCTCGTCGCCACCGCCGGAGCGTGAGCAGCCGTGATCGATATCAGCGAATCCGTGATGCAGCTTCTTCTCGCCGTGATCGTCGCCGGCCCGCTCCTGGGTGCCGTCGCCGCTCTGCTCCCCGCCCCGCCCGGTCTGAAGGGCAGGTCCCCGGACCAGGCCGTGCTCCGCCACGGCGTGACCGTGACCGGTGTCGTCCTCGTCCTCGCGATCGTGCTCGCGCTCGGCTTCGACCACGACCATCCGTCGAGGATGCAGGCCACGACGGACATCAGCTGGATCCCGGCGCTCGGCATCCGGATCCACCTCGGGGTCGACGGCATCTCGCTCCCCCTTCTCGTGCTGACGGCCCTGCTCACGTTCCTGTGTGCGCTGTACTCCTTCTTCAAGCGGCCCGCGGGCGGCTCCCCGAAGGCCTTCGTCGCCCTCGTCCTGGTCCTGGAGTCGGGCACGCTGGCGACCTTCGCCGCGCTCGACCTCGTCCTGTTCTTCCTGGCCTTCGAGACGGTCCTCGTCCCCATGTACTTCCTCATCGCCCGCTGGGGCGGTGCCGGGCGGCAGGCGGCCGCCTGGAAGTTCATCCTCTTCACGCTCCTCGGCTCGGTCGTGATGCTCCTCGGACTCCTCCTTATCGGCGTTAAGGAGGGCACGTTCGACATGATGGCACTGGCCACTGACAACGGCCGGGGTCTCAGTACGTCCGTGCAGGTCATCGCCGTTCTGGCGATCGGTGTCGGGCTCGCCGTGAAGACCCCGATGTGGCCCCTGCACAGCTGGCTGCCGGACGCGCACACGGCCGCCCCGACCGTCGGCTCGGTCCTGCTGGCCGGTGTTCTGCTGAAGATGGGTACGTACGGGTTCGTCCGCATCCTGCTGCCGATCGCGCCGGACGGGATGCGCACCTTCGCCCCGTATCTCGCCGCGTTCGCCGTCGTCGGGATCGTCTACGGGTCCCTGGCCTGCCTGAACCTCGTCAGGCAGGGCGCCCGCGGCGACCTCAAGCGGCTCATCGCCTACTCCTCCGTCGGCCACATGGGCTTCGTCCTGCTCGGCATCGCGACGATGAGCCCGACCGGCGTGAACGGCGCGCTCTTCGCCAACATCGCCCACGGCCTCATCACCGGCCTGCTCTTCTTCCTCGTCGGCGCGCTCAAGGACCGGGCCGGCACCAGCGACCTCGACACCCTCGCCGAGCAGGGCGGCATGGCCCTGTACGGCAAGGCACCGCGGCTCGGCGGGCTGCTCGCGTTCGCCGCCGTCGCCTCGCTCGGCCTGCCGGGCCTCGCCGGGTTCTGGGGCGAGATGCTCGCCCTGTTCGGCGCGTTCCGGCCCGACGAGGCCCTCAGCCGGCCCGCGTTCCTCGTGTTCATGTCCATCGCGGCGTTCGGCACCCTGCTCACCGCCGCGTACATGCTCCTCGTCGTCCGCCGTGTCTGCATGGGCCCGCGCGACCACGAGGCCCCGGTCCTCGCCGACGTCCAGGGGTACGAGTTCGCGGCCTGGACCCCGCTCGTCGCCCTCACCGTCCTCGCGGGCCTGTGGCCCGCCGCCCTGCTCGGCCTCACCGACCCGGCCGTGCAGAAGCTCCTCGCAGGAGGCCTCCAGTGACCGCCGTCGCCGCGCCCTCCGTGGCCTCCCTCGTCCAGTCCGTCGACTGGCTCGCGATCGCGCCGCCCGTCCTCACCGCGGCCGTCGCGCTGATCGTGCTGGTCGCCGACCTGTTCCTGGCCGACCGCCACAAGCAGGTGCTCGGCTGGATCTCGGTGGCCGGACTCGCCGCGGCGGCGCTCCTGCTCCTCCCGCTCGTCGGCGACGAACGCTCCACGTTCTGCCTCCAGGGCGCCGGCTACGACGCGTGCAGCTACACCGCCGACCGGTTCACGCTCGTCGTCCAGTTCCTCGTCCTCGCGGGCGCCCTGGTCACGGCGCTGCTGTCGATCCACACCCTCAAGGACGCGCGCGGCACCGACGAGCCGCTGCCCGACGGCGAGTACTGGTTCCTGCTGCTGTCCTCCGCCGCGGGCGCCGCCCTGCTGCCCGCCTCCCGCGACCTCGCCACGCTCGTGGTCGCCCTCGAGGTGGCCTCGCTGCCGGCCTTCGCCCTGGTCGGCCTCAAGCGCGGCGACCGGCGCTCCTCCGACGCGGCCCTGAAGTTCTTCCTCTCCTCGGTCACCGCGACCGCCGTCACCCTGCTCGGCGTGAGCTTCGTCTACGCGAGCACCGGCAGCCTGCACCTCACCCGGATCGCCGGTGAGCTGACGCATGTCGACGGCCGGCTGCACACCCTCGCGCAGGCGGGCGTGGCGCTCACCCTCGTCGGGTTCGCGTTCAAGACGGCCGCGGTGCCCTTCCACTTCTGGGTGCCCGACACCTATGTGGGCGCGCCGCTGCCGATCGCCGCCTATCTGTCGGTCGTCGGCAAGGCCGTCGGCTTCACGGGCCTCATCCTCGTCACCGTCGTCGCGTTCCCCTCGTACGCCGACGTGTGGGGTCCCGCCCTCGCCGCGCTCGCGGCCCTGACCATGACCGTCGGCAACGCGGCGGCCCTGCGCCAGCACGCCACGCGCGCGTACAGCGCCGTCCGGCTGCTCGCCTGGTCGTCCGTCGGGCAGGCCGGCTACCTCCTGGTGCCGATCGCCGCGGCCGCCTACTCCGACGACCCCCGCAAGCCGGTCGGCTCCACGCTCGCCTACGCGCTCATGTACGCGGCCGTGAACCTCGGCGCCTTCGCCGTCGCCGCCCTGGTCGCCCGGACCCGCCCGCTGAACCGGCTGTCCGACTACCGCGGCCTGTACGCCGAGCGCCCCCTGGCCGCGCTCGTCCTCGGCTTCTTTCTGCTGTGCCTGGCCGGACTGCCGCCGGGCGTGATCGGACTCTTCGCCAAGGTGACCGTCTTCTCGGCGGCCGTCGACGCCGGTCTCGGCTGGCTCGCCGTCGTCATGGCCGTCAACGTCGTGGTCGCGCTCTTCTACTACCTGCAGTGGACGGCAGCCCTCTTCCGCGCCCCCGAGGGCGCCACGGCCACCGTGCGCGGCGGCTCCGTCCCGCTCACCGTCGCGATCGCCGGCACCGCGGCCGTCGGCGTCGCCCTGTCCGGGGCGCCCCAGCTGATCCTGCGTTTTGCGTCGGCGGGGCTCTTCTAGGCACCCTGTGACGCTCACCCCCGAAACGCCACACCAAGGAGAGACGCCGTGCTGAGCGGGTTCAAGGACTTCATCCTTCGCGGGAACATCGTGTCGATGGCCATCGGCCTCGCCGTCGGCGCCGCCTTCACCGCGGTCGTCACCGGATTCAGTACGGCGTTCATCGCCCCGCTCATCGGCCTCGCCACCCAGTCGACGGGCGACTTCGACAAGGCGCACTTCGTCGTCGACGGCACCGAGTTCCCGTACGGCAAGTTCGTCAGCGCCGCGATCGCCTTCCTGATCACCGCGGCCGTGCTCTACTTCCTGGTCGTCGTCCCCATGATGAAGCTCCAGGCCCGCCTGGACCGCGGCAAGCCCGTCGACATCAAGGCCGCCCTGCGCGACTGCCCGCGCTGCTTCAGCCAGATCCCCGGCATCGCCACCCGCTGCGCCCACTGCACGAGCGAGATCAAGGCCGACCCGGAGGCCCTGGAGCTCGCCGGA
The DNA here is from genome assembly GCF_009870065.1 of Streptomyces sp. SID5785. Lineage (GTDB taxonomy): Bacteria > Actinomycetota > Actinomycetes > Streptomycetales > Streptomycetaceae > Streptomyces. Next base: position 13,111 of record NZ_WWIA01000875.1, read on the forward strand.
CTGGTGCCCGAGCAGCGCTGACCGGCTAGCGCGACCCGGACGGCCTAAGCCCTCCCGCGTGCGCACAAGGGAACTCGCCCCTCCCGTCTGGCGTTGACCAGTACGGGAGGGTCCACTGGACGGGAGACACCCCGCACCGACCGCGGGCCCAGTGGAATCAGCAGACAGACACCGCAGTGGGTTCCCCTGCCGCACCACTCAGGAGGACGTACCGTGCACCGCCGGCACAACGGGCTGAAGACCGCCGTACTCCTCGGAGGGCTCTCGGCCCTCATCCTGGTCATCGGCAGCTTCTTCGGCCGCACCGGGCTCGTCATCGGTCTCGTCGTGGCCGTCGGGACCAACGCGTACGCGTACTGGAACAGCGACAAGCTCGCCCTGCGCGCGATGCGGGCCCGCCCCGTGAGCGAGTTCGAGGCACCCGGGCTGTACCGGATGGTCCGCGAGCTCTCCACCCAGGCCCGCCAGCCCATGCCGCGCCTGTACATCTCCCCGACCGAGGCGCCGAACGCGTTCGCGACGGGCCGCAACCCGAGAAACGCGGCGGTCTGCTGCACCGACGGGATCCTGCGCATCCTCGACGAGCGCGAGCTGCGCGGCGTCATCGGCCACGAGCTCAGCCACGTCTACAACCGCGACATCCTGATCTCGTCGGTCGCCGGAGCGCTCGCCTCGGTGATCATGTTCCTGGTGAACTTCGCGTGGCTGATCCCGGTCGGCCGCTCCAGCGACGACGACGGGCCGGGCATCGTCGGGATGCTCCTGGCCATGATCCTGGGCCCCGTCGCCGCCTCCCTCATCCAGCTCGCCATCAGCCGCTCGCGCGAGTACGAGGCCGACGCCTCGGGCGCCCAGCTGACCGGCGACCCGCTCGCACTGGCCAGTGCCCTGCGCAAGCTCGACGCCGGGACCAAGCAGCTGCCGCTGCCGCCCGAGCCGCGCATCGAGTCGGCCAGCCACATGATGATCGCGAATCCCTTCCGTCCGGGCCGGGGAATGTCGAAGATGTTCTCCACGCACCCGCCCATGGCGGAGCGCATCGCCCGGCTCGAGCAGATGGCAGGAAGAAACCCGTGAAGACGATCCTGAACGTGATCTGGCTGGTCCTCAGCGGCTTCTGGCTGTTCCTCGGCTACCTCCTGGCCGGGCTGCTGCTCTGCATCACCGTCATCGGCATCCCGTTCGGGCTCGCCGCGTTCCGGATCGGCATCTACGCCCTGTGGCCCTTCGGGTACACGACGGTCGAGCGGCCCGGCGCGGGCGCCCCCTCGTGCATCGGGAACGTGCTGTGGCTGATCCTCGCCGGCTGGTGGCTGGCGCTCGCGCACATCTTCACCGGGATCGCGCTGTGCGTCACGATCATCGGCATCCCGTTCGGTATCGCCAACTTCAAGATGATCCCTGTGTCGTTGACCCCCCTCGGCCGCGAGATCGTCCGCACCGACCGGCCCTTCGCCGCCCGCTGACCTCCTGGCCGGACGCCGCTCGGACGCAACCGCGCGAGGACTGTTCCACGTCCTTGTGGGCAGAAGCGCACGGAGACGACTCCGCACTACAGAGGGGCAGCACACGGCATGGGCATCATCAGTTGGATCATTCTGGGACTGCTCGCCGGTGTCGTGGCCAAGATCCTCCTGCCCGGGCGTGACCCGGGAGGTCTCGTGGGCACGACGCTGATCGGCGTCGCGGGATCCTTCATCGGCGGCTGGATATCGTCGCGCTGGCTGGACCGGCCGATCACCAAGGACTTCTACGACACCGCCACGTGGGTCTCCGCGATCGGCGGCGCCCTCGTCCTGCTGATCGTGTACCGCATCTTCTTCGGCGACTCCCGCAGCCGCCGCTGAGCCGGCGCCCGGGCCGCGGGACGCGCACCGCCCGTACGCCCGCTGATCGACGTCCGCATTTCTGCTGTTCGAGGGGGCCGTGCCGCCTCGTTGTGGAAGCATGACCGGTCGACGGGGAGGGGGAGCGCGGAGCCGGGGACGACAGGTGGAGCGGCTTCTCGCGCGACGCGTATGCAGTTCTTCACCGACGGGGTGTTCGACCCGCAGGCCTGCGGGGACCGGCGGACCGCGGCCGTCCTGACGGCGGCCGCGCAGCGTGCCGCCGCCCGGCTGCGGCCCAGCGACGTGCTGCACGCCGCCCTGGCCGAGCACGACGCCGCGCTGCTCTCCGCGCTCGACGTGGCGCTCGCGGACGGCGCCGCCCCGGCGCATCTCATGGAGACGATCGACGTCTACCACCCGCCGGGCGAGGCCTACGCCTTCGACGGTTCCCACGATCGGGTGAGCGGGGAACTCCTCGCGGCCTTCGACGAGTTCAGTCAGCAGTGCACGCAGGAGCGCGACCGCTCGGGGACGGACCTGGCCGGCCCCGCCGTGTTCGACCTCCTGCTCGCCTGTGTCCTCACGCACGCCGACGCCGAGGACCGGGCGTACCTGGGCGGGGTGCTCGACCTGCCCCGGGCCGCCGACGCGCTGCGCCGCCGTGTGCGGGTCCGCACGGAAGCGCCGCGCGAGCTGTTCGACCCCGCCTCCGGGCGGCTGCGCTCCGAGGGCTTCAGCGCCGACGCCCTGGCCGTCCTGGAGCAGGCCGCCGAGCGGGCCGCCGCGCTGGGCTACGACCGGCTGCTGCCGCCGCACGTCCTGCTCGCGCTGCTCGGCGAGACCGAGGGCCTCGCCGAGCGTCTGCTGCGGTTACAACTCCCGCCGCAGATCGGCCTGGTGAAGGCGGTCGAGCTGATCTCCGGCGCGTTCCGGATCGCCGAGCGGCCGCGCGCCGAGCCGCCCCGGCTGCACCGGGACGACTGCGGCGAGGCGCTGCGCACCCTGCTGGCCGGTGCGCGGCGCACCGCCGCCCTGTGGGACGCCGAGCGGGTCGACGGCCCGCACCTGCTCGCCGCGCTCCTGGACGAGCCGCCGCAGCGGCTGGCCGCCGTGCTCGCCGCCGATCCGCTCCGGCTCGACCTGGACCGGCTGCGCGCCCACCTGGCCGAGTCGCTGCGGGCCCGGCGCAGCACCGGGCAGCGCGACGCGGCCGTCACGCTGCCCGCCTCGCTGCCCCCGTCCGAGGACCTGACCTGGCTGGCGCCCGAGACGCGCCCCGCCCGCCACCTCGACCGCTACTTCGGCCCGCTGTGCCGTGCCCTGCACCGCAGCGAGGACCACCATGTCCTGATCACCGGGCTGCCCGGCGTCGGCACCACGACCCTGCTGCGCGAGCTGGCCCGGCGCGCGGCCGCGGGTGAGATCCCGTTCCTGCGGCGCAAGCGGTTCCTGCGGCTCGACTGCCGGGACGTGACCCCCGACGAGAGCGGCGCCCAACTGGCCGCGCTCGTCGGCCACGTCGAGGGCCGTACCGACCTCGTGGTGTGCGTGGACGGGCTCGGCGCGCTGCTGCGCGGCCCGCGCGGCACCGACCACGTGCCGGCGCTGCGCCGCGCGCTCTCCGAGCGCCGGCTCCACCTGGTGGGTGTGCTCTCCGCGCAGGACCACGAGGACCTGCTGGCCGGCGATCACGAACTGCAGGACCTGACCTGCCGGATCGACGTGGCGGAGCCGGACCGGGAGAGCGCCCGCGACATGGTGCGGCAGGCCGCCGACGGGCTCGCCGAGGAGTTCGGTGTCGGCGTCGACGACCACGCGGTCGCCCGGGCGGTCGTCCTGGCCGGGGAGTTCGTCGCGCACCGCAGGCTGCCGCAGTCCGCGGTCCGGGTGCTGCGCCGGGCCTGCGAGGACCTCGACTACGCGCGCACCCAGGAGGGCGACCCCCGCGCGGAGGTCACCGTGGCGGAGGTCGTCGACGTCGTCGCCGAGCTGTCGGGCGTGCCGCGCGGGCAGGTCGCGGGCTCCGGCGACGACCGGGTGGACCATGCGGCGGCGCTCGGCGCCCGCGTGGTGGGCCAGGAGCACGCGGTGCGGGTGGTCGCGGACGAGCTGCGCCGTATCAAGGCCGGTCTCGCGGACGGCAGTTCGGGTCCGGCGACCGTGCTGATGTTCGCGGGCCTCACCGGTGTCGGCAAGACGGAGCTGGCGAAGGCGGTCGCCGGGCTGTACTCGGCGTCGAAGCGGTTGCAGACGTACCCGATGGAGAACTTCACGGAGCCGCACAGCGTCGCCGCGCTGCTCGGTTCGCCGCCCGGCTATCTGGGCCACGAGCGCGGCGGCCGGATCGTGAACGAGCTGAACGCCGACCCGTACTGCGTGTTCCTGCTCGACGAGGTCGAGAAGGCGCACCCGGAGGTGCTGCGGCCCTTCCTCAACCTGTTCGACGAGGGCTGGATCACCGATCAGCGCGGCGTGAAGGCCCACGCCGACCGGGCCGTCTTCGTGCTCACGACGAACGCCGGGCACGAGCTGATCTCGCGTCCCGGCCCGCGCCGCAGCGACGAGGAGATCGCCGAGGCCGTGCGCGAGCGGCTCGCGCAGCTGCGCCACCGGCACGGCGAGGCGGTGTTCACACCGGAGTTCCTCGCCCGGATCCGGCGCATCGTCGTCTTCCGGCCGCTGGACGAGGAGGCGATGCTCGGGATCGGCCGGCTGATCGTCGACCGGCAGCGCGAACTGTGGCGCGAGCGCCGCGAGAAGGACCTCGTCGTCTCCGAGAGCCTGCTGCGGCACGCGGCCCGGCTCGGGCACGACCGGGACCGCGCCGCGCACGGCCGGCTGGGCGGCCGGGTGATGTCCACGCTGCTCACCGACCTGGTCGAGACGCCGGTCCTGGAGGCGGCGCAGCGGCACCCCGACCGGTTCAGGGAGTGCGCCCGCATCGAGGTCCGTGCGGTGCCTGACGCGGCGCCCGAGGACCCGTTCGCCGACGTGGTGGCTCCCCGTACGGAGGTACGTCTGCTCCCGGCGGAACCGCGGGACGGCCCGGACGTGTCGTACGGCTCGGCGGGAGCGCCGGAACCGGCCGGAGCGCCGGAACCGGCCGGAGCGAGGGGAACGCGGGACGGGGAGGCGGCGCATGGTCCGGGCAGCTGACGCCGAGCTGCGGGCGCTCGTCGGGCAGGTCGTCGACCGGCGCTACCTGCTGCGCGAGTGGATCGGCGGCGGCGGCTTCGGCGGGGTGTTCCGCAGCGAGCAGTACGTCCTGGGCCGTCCGGTGCGCCCGGTCGCGTGCAAGGTGTCGCGGCGCGGCGGGATCACCGAGGACACGGCGGCCGACCTGTTCGCCGACGCGCTCGTCCTCGCCGAGGTCATGGGGTCGATGACGGACCTGGAGGCGCGCCGCCACCTGGTGCACGTCTACGACGCCGGGCTCGCGCCCGAACTGGGCGGCCGGGCCTACCTCGTCATGGAGTACGTCCGGGGAGCCACGCTCGCGGACGAGTTCGCCCGGCGTCAGGGCGTGGTGCCGCAGCGGACGATGGTCGCCTGGGCGCGGCAGATCGCCGTGGCGCTGCGCGGCCTGCACTGCCTCGTGCCGCCCCTGCTGCACCGCGACCTCAAGCCGGACAATGTGCTGCTCGGCCGGGACCGCGCGGTCCGCCTCATCGACTTCGGCCTCGCCGCACGCATGCGGGCCGCAGGGCACGTGCCCGGTGTCGCCGGCACCACGCGGTACATGGCGCCCGAGACGGCGGCCGGGGCCAGCCTGCCCGCCTCCGACCTGTACTCGCTGGGCATCCTCCTGTACGAGGGGCTGACCGGGCGCCCGCCGTACGAGCATCTGGTCGTGCCGCTCGACCTGCCGGACCGGGACCTCGGGCAGTGGCTCACCGACGCCAAGCGAAAGGCGCCGCCGGTGCGCCCCTCGTCGGTGGAGCCGTCGGTCGGGCCGCGGCTCGACGCGCTGGTGATGCGCTGCCTGGAGCTGCGCCCGGAGCGCCGGTTCCGGGGCGCGGACGAGCTGATCGAGGCGCTGGACGAACTGTCCGTGCCGGACCGCCCGGTCCCGGCCCCGGCGCCGGGTGCCGGGGAGCTGGCGGCGGCCCGCCGGCACCGCGCCGACGGCGCCTCC
>NZ_WWIA01000876.1 GCF_009870065.1 Streptomyces sp. SID5785
GGGACGCACCAGGCGGCGGCGTCGCAGCGCAGGATCTCGATCGCGGCCCCCTCCGCGCCCTCGTCCGCACCCCCGTCCCCGTCCTCGCCCCCGTCCAGGTCGGCCGACCCCGAGTGCCGCAGCGTCAGGGACCGTTCGACGACGTCGCTGTCCGGGTGCACGGCGTAGTGGAGGGTGCAGGCGAGCGGGTAGTGGCGGTCGCGCAGGTGCACCCGCAGTCTGCCGCCGTCGATCTCGTGGCCCTTGTACAGCCACTCGACGCCGCGGGAGCCGTCCGCGTACCGCACGAGCAGGGACGGGACGCCGAACCGGGGGCCGCCCTCGACGCCCAGCTCCTCGCCGGCCGTCGACGCGAAACTGCTGATGACGCCGTCGTACACGGGGAGTGCTACGGCCTGATCGAGCGTCAGCGGGCCTCCCCAGTGCAGATGGTGGGGTACGTCGTCGGCGCCGATGCGCAGAGCGTAGGACGTGGCCGGAGTGGTGAGCAGGAACGTGCGGCTGGTCGCGTCGAAAGACACCGAGGACACCTGTGACATGGCCACGGAGCTTAGGCGCGAACTCGTTGAATTTAAATATTGACGAAGGAAATTATTGCCTCTACGTTTCCCCCATGTTGCTGAACCGAGCGGTGCTGCTCGCGTCTCCGGCGGCCAACACGGTCTTCACCACGGTGCTCACCCGTGGGCCCGTGGCCCGCCCCGAGATCGCCCGGATCACCGGACTGTCCTCCGCCGCCGTCACCAAGGCCGCCAAGCCGATGATCGAGGCGGGCTACCTGGAGGAGCTCGTCCGGGCCGAGCGGACGACGGAGGGCGCCGGACGCCCCGCCCACCCGCTGGCGGTCTGTGCCGACCGGGAGTTCTTCGTCGGCGTCAAGGTCACCGCCGACGAACTCATCGGTGTCGTCACCGATCTGCGCGCCCAGGTCCGCGCCGCCCGCCGCATGCCCGTCTCCGGGCGCGGCGTCGAGCAGGTCGTCGCCGACATCGCCGCACTCGTCGGCGAGCTCGCCGCCGGGTACGCCGGACGCGCCCACCACCTCGGGGTGTCCGTCTCCGGCGACGTCGACCGGGCCGGCGGCCGCGTGCGCTACTCGCCCTTCCTCGGCTGGCGCGACGTCCCGCTCGCCGAACTGGTCGGCCACGCCACGGGGTTGACGGTGACCGTGGAGAACGACGTGAAGGCGCTCACCGTCGCCGAGCAGTGGTTCGGCGAGGGCGTCGGCACCGATTCCTTCGCCCTCGCCACCGTCGGCGTCGGCATCGGCTGCGGCCTCGTCGTGGGCGGCCGCCTCGTCGCCGGGGGCTACGGCGTGGCCGGCGAGATCGGGCACATCCCGGTGGCCGCGAGCGACGGCCCCCCGTGCCACTGCGGCGCACGCGGCTGCGTCGAGGCCATCGCCTCCGAGGAGGCCATCGTCACCCGCGCCCGCCTGGCCTGCGGCGACCCCGCGCTCGACATGACCGGCGCCATCGACCGGGCCCACGAGGGCGACGCGGCCGTGCGCGCCGTGTTCGCCGAGGCGGGCGAGGCCATCGGCCTCGGACTCGCCGTCCTGGTCAACCTCGTCGGACCCGAGCGGCTCGTCGTCTCCGGCGAGGGACTGGCCGCCTACGACCTGTTCGAAGAGCAGATCCGTGCCGCCTTCAGCACCCAGGCCTTCGGCGCCGCGGCCGACTGCCCGCTCGTGGTGCGCCCACTGCCCTGGGAGGAGTGGGCCCGGGGCGCCGCCGCCGTCGGCATCCAGTCGCTGTTCACCGCCTGACCCGCACGTCGTCCGGACGTCGTCCGGACCCCCTCTCCCGCGCCATCCTCCGTTCCCCGGAAGGACCTTGTCATGTCAGCCAGCTCCGCCCTGTCCCGCCGAGGGTTCCTCGGCACCTCCCTGCTCTTCGTCGCCGGTGCCGCGGTCGCCTGCTCCGGCAACCCGCAGCAGACCGCCTCCGCCAAGGGCGCCAAGGTCACCCTCACGCAGTGGTACCACCAGTACGGGGAGGAGGGCACGCAGGCCGCCGTCAAGCGGTACGCGGAGCAGTACACCAAGGCCAACCCGGACGTCGCCGTCAACGTCGTCTGGGGCGCCGACACCTCCCAGTACGAGACGAAGCTGAACGCCGCGCTGCTCGGCGCCGACGCCCCCGACATCTTCGAACTCGGCGACTTCCGCGCCGAGATGGCCCGCAAGGGCCAGCTCGAACCGCTCGACGACGTGTACGGCGCCGCCAAGGACGGCTTCAACCCGGCCGACCTCGACTACCTCACCGTCGACGGCACGCTGTACGGCATCAAGACCATCGACGACGTCATGGTCCTCTACTACCGCAAATCGCTCCTGAAGAAGGCCGGCGTGACCCCGCCCACCACCTTCACCGCACTCGTCGACGCCGCGAAGAAGCTGACGACCGGTGGCGTCAAGGGCCTGTTCATCGGCAACGACGGCATCGGTGACAGCCCTTACCTGCTCGCCTGGTCGCAGGGCAAGGACCTCATCGACGGCAAGAAGGTCGTCTACGCCGACGCGGCCCGCTCCATAGGCGGCCTGCGCGACCTGCACGCCGACAAGTCCGTCCTGCTCGGCTTCACCACCGACTGGTACGACGCGGGCGCCTTCGCCCAGGGCGCCGCCGCGATGCAGTGGTGCGGCCTGTGGGCGCTGCCCACCATCGAGAAGGCGCTCGGCGACGACTTCGGCGTCGTGGCGTGGCCCGCGTTCGACGGCTCCGGCCGGCCGGTCGCCCGCCTCGGCGGCTGGACCCAGGCCGTCAACGCGAAGAGCAAGCACAAGGACGAGGCCAAGAAGTACCTGCAGTGGCTGTGGATCAAGCAGGCGGACATCCAGATCGACTGGGCCGTGAAGTACGGCTTCCACGTGCCGCCGCAGAAGGCCGTCGCGGCGAAGACCCCCGCGCTCGCCAAGGGGGCCGCCAAGGACGCCGTCACCATCGGCACCGAGAACGGCCTCTCGTTCCCGGCCGAATGGACCCAGGCCATGCAGGCCGGGTTCATCGCGGCCGCCGCCGACATCGCCAAGGGCGCGGCGCCGGAGAAGACCCTGCGCGCCGCCCAGGCCAAGGCCCAGTCGGATCTCGACAAGCAGATGGGCTGACCGTCATGACCGTCACCGGCACCCCGCCGCTGCACGAGACCCGACCGGTGCCCGTCGCGGCACCCCGGCGCCGGCGGCTCACCGAACGGCAGTCGAAGGCCCTCGCGTTCGTCGCACTGACCGCGCCGATGCTCATCGGCCTCGCCGTCTTCCGCTACGTCGCGATCGGCTGGAGCTTCCTGCTCAGCTTCAGCGACGCCCGCCGCACCATCACCCTCGGCAGCTGGGTCGGCCTCGACAACTACCGGCAGCTGCTCGACGACGCCCGCTTCCGTGACTCGCTCACCATGATCGTGCTGTTCACCGCGCTCATCGTGCCGATCACCTTCGCCGGCTCCCTGGGCCTCGCCGTACTCGTCAACCGGGTACGGCGCGGCCGGGCCTTCTTCCGCACGGCGTTCCTGCTGCCGGCCGCCGTCAGCTACGTCGCGGCCGCGATGATCTGGAAGATGGCCCTGTTCAGCGGCGTCCCCTCCGGGCTCGCGAACACCCTCGGCGCGCTGTTCGGCGCCGACCCCACTCCCTGGATCCAGACCCAGAGCCCGCCCCTGTACTGGATCGTCCTGGTCACGCTGCGCCTGTGGCTCCAGGTCGGCCTCTACATGATCCTCTTCATCGCCGGACTGCAGTCGGTCCCGCCGCACCTGTACGAGGCCGCGGCCCTGGACGGGGCCGGGCCCTGGCGCACCTTCCGCAGCATCACCTTCCCGATGCTGCGCAGCACCTCGGTCGCGATCCTCCTGCTGATGCTCATCGCCGCGCTCCAGGCCTTCGACGAGTTCTACGCGATCTTCTCCACCGGCGCCTCGCTCGGCAGCGAGCCCGTGCGCACCCCGCTGATGCACCTGTACGGCGTCGCGCTCCAGGACCAGGACTACGGAGTCGGCTCGGCCGGCGCCTTCCTGCTGACCCTGCTGATCGTGCTGGTCACGCTGCTCCAGGGCCGGATCCTCGGATTCTCCCGGAACAAGGACTGAGTCATGAACCGATACCGCGGCACGGTCGCCGGATCCATCGCCACCTACGTGGTGCTGTGCCTGCTGGCCGTGGTCTTCCTCATCCCGTTCTACGTCCTGCTGCGCAACGCCTTCATGACGACCCCGGAGATCACCGCCACCGACTGGCACTGGCTCCCCTCGGCCCTGAACTGGGACAACTTCACCGCCCTGTTCGACAATCCCGAGCGCCCCTTCGGCCGCTCGATCCTGAACTCCCTGCTGATCGCGGTGATCACGGCGCCGCTGTCCACGCTGCTCGCCTCGATGGCCGGGTACGCGCTGGCCCGGATCGCCGTGCCCGGCCGCGGCCTCGTCCTGTCCCTGATCGTCGGCACCCTGATGATCCCGCAGGCCGTCACCTTCCTGCCCACGTTCGTCGTCGTCGGATCGATGGGGGGCGTCAACACGATGTGGGGCCTGATCGCCCCCGGCCTGTTCAACGCCTTCGCCGTCGTCCTCTTCCGCAGCTTCTACGTGTCCTTCCCCGCCGAGATCGAGGAGGCCGGCCGGCTCGACGGGCTGAGCTACCTCGGCGTCTACGGGCGGATCATCCTGCCGAACTCGGTCACGATGATCGCCTCGCTCGGTGCGCTCTCCTTCATCGAGGCGTGGAACTCCTTCCTGTGGCCGCTGATGATCGGCCAGGACCCGAACAGCTGGACCGTGCAGATCGCCCTCTCCAGCTTCCTCACCTCCCAGACCGTCAACCTGCCCGAGCTGTTCGCGGGCACCGCCGTGGCGATCCTGCCGCTCGTGGTGATGTTCCTCGTCGCCCAGCGCCACATCGTCCAGGGCATCGCGATGTCCGGCCTGAAGTCGTAACTCCCTCATTCCTGGAGGCACTTCCATGAGCAGAACGACCCGCCGAGCCGCCCTCGCCGCCGCCGCGGCGCTCCCCCTGGCACTGGTCCTGTCCACCGGCACGGCGCAGGCCAGGACCCCGTACGTCAAGCCGTTCATGGGCTGGAGCAGCTGGAGCGTCGAGTCGTCCTCGCGTGACGGCTACGGCACCAGCTGGCTCAACGAGGGCAACATCAAGAACGCCGCCGACTCGCTGAGCGGCAAGCTCTCCTCCGCCGGATACAAGTACCTCAACATCGACGCCGGTTGGAACTTCACCTACGACTGGACCTACCACTCCGACGCCCACGGCATCCCGGACGCCGACAAGGAGCGCTTCCCGAGCGGCATGCCCGCCGTCGCCGACTACGTCCACGGCAAGGGCCTCAAGCTCGGCCTCTACGGCGCGGCCGGCCTGGAGAAGGAGGTCTACGACAAGGACGCCCCGATCCTCGGCACCGACTGCACGGCGCGCGACATCGCGGTCGAGCCGCTGACCCCCACCAACAAGTGGGGCGGCAGCTGGAAGATCGACTACACCAACCCGTGCGCCCAGGACTACATCGACTCGATCGTGGCCCGGCTCGCCTCCTGGGGCGTCGACTTCCTCAAGATCGACGGCGTCACCAAGGACAACGTCGACGACATCAGGGCCTGGTCCACCGCCATCGACCACAGCGGCCGCAAGATGTGGCTCTCCGCGAGCGCCTGGCCCGTCGACATCGAGGCCGCCGACGGCCTGAAGCCGTACGCCAACGGCGTCCGCGTCGACACCGACGTCGAGTGCTACTGCGAGACCACCAGCTCCTGGACCAGCTCCGTCGACGACCGCTGGAGCGACCTGCCGCAGTGGCTCGACAAGGTGGACGCCCCGCACTTCATGGCCGACCTCGACTCCATGCCGATCAACAACAACACCGGCAGCGGTCTTCAGGACGGCCTCGACGACACCGAGCGGCAGTCCGTCATGACCTTCTGGTCGATGGCCTCGGCCCCGCTCTACGTGGGCGGCGACATCTGGTTCCTCGACGACAAGGCCAAGGCGATCCTCACCAACCCCGAGGTCGTCGCGGTCGACCAGGCCGCCGTGCTGCCCCGCCAGGTGCGCTCCGGCGACACCCAGGTGTGGACCAAGAAGGTCGGCCGAGACACGTATCTCGCGGTCTACAACATGGGATCCACGCCCACCGACATCCGTGTCGACCTCGACGGCCTCGGCGTGCACGGCCGCAAGCAGGCCCGGGACGTCGTCGCCCGCAAGAACCTCGGCACCGTCCGGCACACGTGGACCGCGCCGTCCGTCCCCGCCCACGGCTCCCGGCTGATCAAGCTGTCGTAACACCTGAAGGGCGTCCCGCCGCCCCGGTCGGCTGCCCGCACCACCCCGCACGCTCCGCACCTCCCTGCACCTCCCCGTACCTGTGTCCCCTCCTCCGGGCCCTGCGCGGCCGCCGCGCAGGGCCCGTCCGCCGTCGTACGGAAGGACCCCGCACATGAGCACCGGACCGTCCCGCCGCACCGTTCTCGGCCTGGGCGCGAGCCTGGCCGCCCTCGGCGCCCTGCCGGCCTTCACCGCCCACGCCGCGCCGCGCCGCCCCACCACCTCGCCGCTCGTCCCCGCCGACCGGGCCACGACCCTGTGGTACCCCGAGCCCGCCGACGACGAGCTCCTCATCGAGCAGGGCCTGCCGCTGGGCAACGGCCGGCTCGGCGCCCTCGTCGGCGGCGACCCCGCGAGCGAGCTCTTCCACGTCACCGACGCCTCCCTGTGGACGGGCGGCGCCAACACGACCCTCGACGCCGACGGCCAGTTCCCCTACGGGCGCGACGACTTCGGCAGCATGACCCTGCTCGCCCGCGCCACCCTCAGCCTGCCGGGCCACGACCGCGCCTCCGTCACCGGCTACCGCCGCACCCTCGACCTCAGCAACGGCCTCGTCACCACCGAGTACACCCGGGGCAGGACCCGCTACGTGCGCGAGATGTTCGTCAGCGCCCCCGACGACGCCCTGGTCGTCCGGCTCCGGCGGACCGGCAGCGCCAAAATCACCGGCAGTTTCGTCCTGTCCGGCACCCACGGCGAGACCACCACCGCGGACAAGGCGTCCCACCTCGTCTCCTTCACCGAGGCGTTCGGCAACGGCCTGCGCTACGCCGCCGCCGCCACCGCGGCCGCCACCGGCGGCACCGTGACCGCGACCGGCTCCCGGGTCACCTTCACCGACTGCACCGAGGTCGTCCTCGTGCTCACCGGCGGCACCGACTACGCCCCCGACCACGCCACCGGCTACCGCGACCCGGACGCCGACCCGCTCGGCCTGGCCCGGGACAAGGCGCGGGCCGCGGCGGCCGCCCGGGGCGGCGACCTGAGGGACACCCACGTCGCCGACCACCGGGAGCGGTACGACCGCTTCAGCATCGACCTGGGCACCTCCACCGGCCGCCAGCGCCGGCTCGACACCTGGTCGCGGCTCACCGCACGGGCCGCCGACGGCGCGGCGCCCGACCCCGAACTCGAGGCGAGCTACCTCCAGTTCGGCCGATACCTGGCCCTGTGCGGGTCCCGCGACGGACTGCCCATGGGACTCCAGGGCCTGTGGCTCGAGGGCAACACCCCGGACTGGATGGGCGATTACCACACCGACATCAACATCCAGATGAACTACTGGTTCCCCGACCGGGCCGGCGCCCCGGACACCTTCGACGCGTTCGCCGACTACTGCGTCTCCCAGCTGCCCGCCTGGAGCGCGGTCACCCAGGAGCGGTTCAACGACAGCCGCAACCGCTTCCGCAACACCTCGGGCAAGGTCGCCGGCTGGACCGTCGCCTTCTCCACCAACCCCTACGGCGGCCTCGGCTGGTGGTGGCACCCCGCCGGCAACGCCTGGCTGTGCGAATCCCTGTACGAACACTACGAGTTCACCCAGGACGCGTCCTACCTGGCCCGCATCCACCCCCTGCTCAAGGGCGCCTGCGCGTTCTGGGAGGCGCGGCTGCTCACCACCACGGTCGACGGCCGCGAGGTCCTGATCGACGACCACGACTGGTCGCCCGAGCACGGCCCGCAGGACGCCCGCGGCATGACGTACACCCAGGAACTCCTGTGGTCGCTGTTCGGCCACTACGAACAGGCCTGCCGCACCCTCGGCCGCGACCTCGACCACGCGGCGACCGTACGGGACCTGCGCGAGCGGCTCTACCTGCCGAAGGTCAGCCCCACGTCCGGATGGCTGGAGGAGTGGATGAGCGAGGACAACCTCGGCGAGACCACCCACCGTCATCTCTCCCCGCTCATCGGCCTGTTCCCCGGCGACCGCATCCGCCCCGGCGCCGGCGACCCCGAGATCCTCGACGGCGCGACCGCGCTGCTCACCGCGCGCGGCATGGAGAGCTACGGCTGGGCCTGCGCCTGGCGCGCCGCCTGCTGGGCCCGGCTCAAGGACGCCGACAAGGCCTACCGGCTCGTCCTGACGAACCTGCAGCCGTGGGCGGGCGCGGACACCGGGACCGCCATGAACTTCTTCGACATGTACCGGGTCTCCGACACCCGCGCCATCTTCCAGATCGACGCCAACCTGGGCACCCCCACGGCCATGCTCGAGATGCTCCTCTACTCCCGCCCCGGCCACATCGAGCTGCTCCCCGCCCTGCCCGACGCCTGGGCCCGTTCCGGCTCGGTGACCGGCGCCGGGGCGCGCGGCGGCTTCACCGTCGACATGACCTGGGCCAGGGGCAGGATCCGCCGCGTGACGCTGCACAGCGTCGGCGGCCGCACCACGACGGTCACCGCGGGCGGCCGCAGCACCACCGTCACCCTCCGTCCCGGTGCGTCGGCCGACCTCACCGACCTCGTCGGCTGACCGCGAGCGGAGACCACGATCATGGAAACCCGTCAGCGGACCGGCAGATCCGTCCGCACCCTGTGCGCCGCACTGACGGCCCTCGCCGTGACCGCCCTCGGCGCGGGCGCCGCCCGTGCGGACGCCCGCAGCGCCCCGGCACCCCACTCCGGCGGCACCCGGGTGAGCGCCTGGTCGCCCGCCATGACCACCGGCGGCCCGTCCTTCGAGAACCGCACGATCCGGATGGTGGTGCACAGCAGCGTCGCCGGCACCCGGGCCCGGATCACCCTCTCCGACCGGTACAGCCCGCAGCCGCTGCGGGTCGCCGCCGCCGACATCGCGATCCAGGCGAGCGGCGGCGCGGCCGAACCCGGCACCACCCGGCACCTCACCTTCGGCGGCGCGCGCGGTACCGAGGTGCCGGCCGGCGCGGAGCGGGTCAGCGACAGCGCCCCGATCTCCGTCGAGGCCGGACAGAACCTCCTCGTCAGCCTCTATCTGCCCACGGCCACCGGCCCGTCGACCTGGCACTCCGACGCGTTCGACACGACCTGGACCGCGCCCGGCGACCACACGGGCGACACCGGCGCCGACGCGTTCACGGACACCTCCACGTCCTGGTACTACCTGGCCGGGCTCGACGTCCTGTCCCCGACGGCGAAGGGCACCGTCGTCGCGTTCGGCGACTCGATCACGGACGGATACCACTCCAGCACCGGCACCTACACCCGCTGGCCCGACCTCCTCGCGACGCGTCTCGCCGACCGGCCGGGCCCGCAGCGACTCGGCGTCGTCGACGCGGGGATCGGCGGCAACCGGGTCCTGACCGACGTGCCGAACCCCTGGCAGGGCGTCAGTGCCCTGAAGCGGTTCGGTCACGACGCCCTCGGACAGCCCGGGGTGAAGGACGTGATCCTCCTGGAGGGCATCAACGACATCGGCAACGACGCCGGACCGGACGGCGGCCCGCTGACGGTGCGGCACCTGATCGACGGGTACCGCGCCCTGATCCGGCAGGCACGCGCCGCCCACGTCCGCATCATCGGCGCGACCCTGATGCCCGACAAGGGCAACGGCTACTACAGTCCGGCCGCCGAGGCGGTCCGGCAGGGCGTCAACGAGTGGATCCGCACCGCGAAGGCGTTCGACGGGGTCATCGACTTCGACCGGGCGATGCGCGATCCGGCGGACCCGGCGGCCCTCGACCCCGACTACGACTCGGGCGACCACATCCACCCCGACGACGCGGGCATGCGGGCGATGGCCGACGCCGTCGACCTGCGGCTGCTGCACCCCTGACCGGACGGTGCGCGGGCCGGTGCCCGGATCATCGACGGGATCCGCGCACGGCGTCGGTGAGCAGGTCCGCCAGCCGGTCGGCGAACCCGGTGATCTCCTCCAGCAGACGTCCGCTCCGGGCGACACGGAATCCGTGCCGGCGGCTCCAGAAAGCGGTCTGGACGGCGTGGAACTGGCACCAGCGCAGCACCCGCGCCCGGTCGAGCTCGGCCGCGTCGGCGAAGACGTCCACGACGCGGTGGACGGCCCGCGGCAGATCGTCGGCGCCGAGCAGCGACAGCGCCCGGGACTTCAGCAGCGTGCCGCCGTCGTAGGCGGGGTCCCCGGCGTACCCCTTCGGGTCGACCGCGAGCCACGGTTCGCGGTCGGCCCGCAGGATGTTCCGCGCGTGCAGGTCTCCGTGGACGAGCGTGTCCGGCTGATGCCGCCCGAGGTCCCGTACGGTCTCCAGCGCGGCGTCCACTGTGTGCGGCGCCAGGGCGTGCTCCAACTCGGCATCGTCCAGCCGCAGTTGCCGCTCCCAGGCGTCGGCCTGCGCGCTCAGCCGGGGCAGGGTGGACGGCGCGGGGACGGCCAGCCGGTGGTTGAGCCGGCCGGCGATCGTCACGAGCGGATCGCCCTCCTCCACCTCCGCGAGGGTCGTGTGCCGGACGCGCTCCAGGAGCAGGGCGAAACGCGGGTCGTCCCGCTCCAGCAGCAGGACCGCTCCCCGCCCGCGCCACGCGAGGAACGCGTCGGGCTCGTGGACGTTCCCCGGGTGCGGGAAGGACACCTTCAGCACGGCGCGCGGACCGGTCCTGCGCCGCACCGGCACGATGACCCCGACACCGCCGTGCAGGACCGTCCCGTCGGGCACG
>NZ_WWIA01000877.1 GCF_009870065.1 Streptomyces sp. SID5785
TGGGGAGGCCGCGCCGAAGCGCGCCGCGCCGCCCAGCGGGGCACGGGAGGCCGCCGCAGGTCGCCCGACGGAGGCGCGGGTCACGGTGGCGCCGGCGGCGGCCGTCGTGGCGGCGGCTCCGGCGGTCCGGGCGGCCCGAACGGGCCGGGACGCGGCAGGGGCCGCCCCGAGAAGAAGAAGTTCATCGACTACCCGCGCGCCTACAAGGACGGCTGGAGGCGCTGGGTGCCCTCCTGGCGCCTGGTGACGGGCCTGTTCGTCGGCTTCTTCGGCACGGCCATGGCGGTCGCGGGCGTGGCCTACGCACTGGTCGGCGTCCCGGACATGGCGCTCGCTGCCAAGCAGCAGAACAACGTCTACTACTGGGCCGACGGCAAGCAGATGGTCGCCACGGGCGGTGCCACCAACCGGCAGATCATCAAGTACGCCGACATCCCGAAAGAGATGCGCTACGCCGTGATGTCGGCGGAGAACAAGACCTTCGAGACCGACAAGGGCGTCGACCCGATGGGCATCGCCCGCGCCATGGTCAACATGGCGAAGGGCGGTCAGACCCAGGGCGGCTCGACCATCACCCAGCAGTACGTGAAGAACGCGATGCTGGACGACCAGTCCCAGACGGTCTCCCGCAAGTTCAAGGAGCTGCTCGTCTCGATCAAGGTCGGCCGCACGGTCGACAAGGACGACGTGATGGCCGGGTACCTGAACTCGGCGTACTACGGGCGCGGTGCCTACGGCATCCAGGCCGCGGCCCGCACGTACTTCGGCGAGGACGCCTCGGATCTGGACGCGAGCCAGTGCGCCTTCCTGGCGGCCGTGCTCAAGGGCGCGACCTACTACGACCCGGCGGGATCGCCCTCCGTCGACCCGGTCAATGCGACCGCGGCCAAGAACAGCGCGCGTGCCACGGCCCGCTGGAAGTGGATCCTCGACGAAGAGGTCAAGGACGGGCGGCTCACCGCGGCGGACCGCGCCGAGTTCAAGAGCTTCCCCAAGCTGCAGAACCCGCGCACGAACGCCCAGCTCGGCGGGCAGATCGGCTATCTCGTCGACCTGGCCAAGTCGAGCGTTCTCAGCCACACGGACATCACGGAGCAGCAGCTCGACAAGGGCGGCTACGAGATCCACACGACCTTCGACCGCACGAAGGTCGACGAGCTGGAGAAGGCGGTCAAGAAGGTCCGCAAGGAGAACCTGGACGAGAAGCGCACCTTCAACGGCAAGAAGGTCGACACCCACGTTCAGTTCGGCGGCGCCTCCGTGAACCCGAAGAACGGGGCCATCGAGGCCGTCTACGGCGGTGCGGACGCCACGAAGCACTTCACGAACAACGCCGATGTCACGGGTGCCCAGGTCGGTTCGACGTTCAAGCCGTTCGTCCTGGCGGCCGCCTTCAAGTACGGGGTCAAGGATCCTGACGGCGCGAGCGACCAGGACAAAGACTCCCGCACGATCGTGTCGCCCAAGAGTCTCTTCAGCGGTAAGAACGGCCTGAAGATCAAGGACTACAACGGCGACATCTGGCGGAACGAGAAGGGCGAGGAGTGGAACCAGGAGAACGACGGCAAGCAGTCGTACAACCCGCCCAGCTACAAGATCGACCTGCGTGAGGCCATGCGGGAGTCAGTGAACTCGGCCTATGTGCAGCTGGGTATGGACGTCGGTCTCGACAAGGTCAGGGACTCCGCCGAGCAGGCCGGCCTCCTGGACAGCAGCTTCGCGGACTCCAACTACCCGTCCTTCTCCCTCGGCACCTCCGACCCCAGCGCGATCCGCATGGCCGGCGCCTACGGGACCTTCGCGAACAGCGGCCAGCAGAACGACCCGTACTCCGTGACGTCCGTCGACCACGAGGGCGAGACGATCTACCGGCACGACAGCAAGCCCAAGCGCGCCTTCGAGCCTGCGGTCGCCGACAACGTGACCGACGTCCTCAAGACCGTGGTCGACAAGGGCACCGGCACGGCGGCACGGCTGCCCGGACGCGACGTGGCCGGCAAGACCGGTACGACGGACGGCAACAAGTCGGCATGGTTCGTCGGCTACACCAAGCAGCTGTCCACCGCGATCACGATGTACCGCATGGACGACAACGAGAAGTCCAAGAAGCGCGAGTTCCTCGAGATGTACGGAACCGGCGGCCAGGACAAGATCCACGGTGCGTCGTTCCCGGCGGAGATCTGGCACGACTACATGTCGAAGGCCGTGGCGAAGATGCCGTTCGAGTCGTTCCCGACGCCCGAGCCCATCGGCAAGGTCGTCGGCAGCATGCCGAGCCCGTCGCCGACGCCGACGCCGTCGGACACCCCGTCGTCGTCCGCGCCCGCGAGCCCGACGCCGACCCCGTCGATGGAGTCCCCGACCCCGTCGGCCACAGAGTCCTGCAGTAAATGGGACTGGACGTGCGGGGACGACGGAGGCACCACCGACGGCGGCGCGACCGACGGCGGAGGTACGGACGGCGGAGTGACACCTGATCCGACAGCCACGGACACGGAAGGCACCGGCAACAGTCGCGGCAACGGCAACGGAGGCGGCCTCTTCGGCGGCACAGGCTGAGCGAGTCCGGCCGCCGGGCCGGTTCCACGGGCCGCCGACACAGGGTGTTTCACGTGAAACACTCCGTGACGAAACGCCGACGAGGGCCGCCGCACCTTCCGGGTGCGGCGGCCCTCGCCCCGTTCCCAGCCTCGTACGGCAGGATGTGCGGCATGCCCAGTGCAGAAACGACGGACAGGAAGCCGGAGGAGCCGGAGCAGGTGCGGCCGACCAGGGAGGACGAGGTCGCCGCAGCCGGCAGTGAGCTCATCGGAGGCCCGATCGGGCGCCGGGCGCTGACCGGCCGGTCCTGGTGGACTCCGGTGCGCATCATCGCGCTGGTCATGATCGGCATGTTCGCGCTCGGCATGGTGCAGAAGTTCCCGTGCTACGACGGTTCCTGGTTCTACGGCGCCAGCTCCCAGTACACGCACGCCTGCTACTCCGACATCCCGCACCTCTACCAGGGGCGCGGGTTCGCGGACGGCCTCGTGCCCTACTTCGACCGCCTGCCCGGCGACATGGAGTACCTCGAGTACCCGGTGCTCACCGGTGTGTTCATGGAGGTCGCCGCCTGGCTCACTCCCGGCAGCGGCTCCATCCAGCACCAGGAGCAGGTGTACTGGATGGTCAATGCCGGGATGCTGATGATCTGCGCCGCGGTCATCGCCGCCTGTGTGGCCCGTACGCATCGCAGGCGCCCCTGGGACGGCCTCCTGGTCGCTCTCGCGCCCGCCTTCGCGCTGACCTCCACCATCAACTGGGACCTGTTCGCCGTGGCGCTCACGGCCGCCGCGATGCTGATGTGGGCCCGCGGCCGCACTCTCGCGTTCGGTGTCCTGATCGGGCTGGCGACGGCAGCGAAGCTCTACCCCGCGCTCCTGCTCGGCCCTCTCTTCGTCCTGTGCTGGCGCGCCGGGAAGTGGAAGGACTTCGCTGTGGCGGCGGGCGGCGCCGTCGTGGCCTGGTTGGTCGTCAACCTGCCGGTGATGCTCCTGGCCCCCGACGGGTGGTCGAAGTTCTACACCTTCAGCCAGGAACGCGGGGTCGACTTCGGCTCGTTCTGGCTGGTCATCTCCCAGCACATGGACACGCCGCTCGACACGGACGTGGTCAACACCCTGGCCTCGGCCCTGATGGTCCTGGCCTGCCTCGGTGTGGCCGCCCTCGCGCTGACCGCGCCGCGGCGCCCCCGCTTCGCCCAGCTCGCCTTCCTCGTGGTCGCGGCGTTCATCCTCACCAACAAGGTGTACTCGCCGCAGTACGTCCTCTGGCTGGTCCCGCTGGCCGCCCTGGCCCGCCCCAAGTGGCGCGACTTCCTCGTCTGGCAGGCCTGCGAGGTGGCGTACTTCCTGGGGATCTGGTTCTACCTCGCCTACACGACCAGCGGTGACAAGCACCAGGGCCTGCCGACCGACGGCTACCAGGTCGCGGTCGTGCTGCACCTCCTGGGCACGCTCTACCTCTGCGCGATCATCGTGCGCGACATCTGGCTGCCCGATCGCGACGTGGTCCGGCGCTCCGGCGACGACGACCCCTCGGGCGGCGTGCTGGACGGCGCGGAGGACCGCTTCGTCTTCGGGCACGCGGCCTACTCGCGCTGGGAGGCCGAGCACGACGGCGAGCAGACGCCGGCCGTGGACTGGGGCAAGGACGCGCCCAGCCACCGAAGTTCGCTCTGAGCGAACACGCCTCTACGGCAGCGAGAAGGGCCGGACACCGTCGAGGTGTCCGGCCCTTCTCTGCAGTGCTCTCCGTCGCGTCCTGCGGCCGCTCAGCGGTCCACGAGACGGTCGAACTGGGTGGTGGTGTGCCGCAGGTGGGCCACCAGCTCCTCGCCGACCTGAGGTTCGGGCGCATCGGACGGCACGAACAGGATCGACACCTGCATGTGCGGCGGCTCGGCGAACCAGCGCTGCTTGCTGCCCCAGACGAACGGCGCCAGGTTCCGGTTCACCGTCGCCAGGCCGGCGCGGGCGACGCCCTTGGCGCGCGGCATGACGCCGTGGAGCGCCTTCGGGGCCTCCAGGCCCACGCCGTGCGAGGTACCGCCCGCCACGACCACCAGCCAGCCGTCGGAGGCCGCCTTCTGCTGCCGGTAGCCGAACCGGTCGCCCTTCGCGACGCGCGTGACGTCGAGGACGGCTCCGCGGTACTCCGTCGCGTCGTGGTCGCCCAGCCACAGCCGGGTGCCGATGCGCGCCCGGAAGCGGGTCTGCGGGAACTGCTGCTGCAGACGTGCCAGTTCATCGGCCTTGAGGTGGCTGACGAACATGGTGTGCAGCGGAAGCCGCGCCGCACGCAGCCGGTCCATCCAGCCGATGACCTCCTCGACGGCGTCCGAGCCGTCGGTGCGGTCCAGCGGCAGATGGATGGCGAAGCCCTCCAGACGCACGTCCTGGATGGCGTGCGCGAGCTGCGGCAGATCCTGCTCGCTCACGCCGTGCCGCTTCATCGACGACATGACCTCGATGACGACGCGGGCGCCGACGAGGCCGTGCACGCCGTCCACGGAGGAGACGGAGCGGATCACGCGGTCGGGCAGGGGCACCGGCTCCTCGCCGCGCCGGAACGGGGTCAGGACCAGCAGATCACCGCTGAACCAGTCCTTGATCCGGGCGGCTTCGTACGTGGTCCCCACGGCGAGGATGTCCGACCCCATACGGGTCGCCTCCTCCGCGAGACGTTCGTGGCCGAAGCCGTAGCCGTTGCCCTTGCAGACGGGGACGAGCCCCGGAAACTGCTCGAGCACGTGCTTGTGGTGTGCCCGCCAGCGCGCGGTGTCGACATAGAGCGTGAGCGCCATGGCCGGTCCCGGAACCTTTCTCGTGGCTGCGGTGTATCAGAGGTATGAAGAAACTTTGGAGCTACGTGAATTGTGCCGGGTCCGCCGCGAAAGCGGAGCGGGTGGGGCCGGGAGACCGGTGTGGCGGTCCCCCGGGCGGCCCGCGGTCAGCGCCGCGACATGTAGATGTCGAGCGCCTTGTGCAGGAGCTTGTTGAGCGGGAAGTCCCACTCGCCGAGGTACTCGGCCGCCTGCCCGCCGGTGCCGACCTTGAACTGGATGAGGCCGAAGAGATGGTCGGTCTCGTCCAGCGAGTCGGAGATGCCGCGCAGGTCGTAGACGGTGGCGCCGAGCGCGTAGGCGTCGCGCAGCATGCGCCACTGCATCGCGTTCGAGGGCCGGACCTCGCGCCCGATGTTGTCCGAGGCGCCGTAGGAGTACCAGACGTGCCCGCCGACGACGAGCATGGTGGCCGCCGACAGGTTCACCCCGTTGTGCCGCGCGAAGTACAGCCGCATGCGGTTGGGGTCCTCGGTGTTGAGGGCCGTCCACATCTGCTGGAAGTACGAGAGAGGGCGGGGCCGGAAGTGGTCGCGCACCGCGGTGATCTCGTACAGGCGCTGCCACTCGGCGAGGTCCTGGTAGCCGCCCTGGACGACCTCGACGCCGGCCTTCTCGGCCTTCTTGATGTTGCGCCGCCACAGCTGGTTGAACTGCTTGTGGACCTCTTCCAGGGACCGGTTCGCGAGCGGCACCTGGTAGACGTAGCGCGGCTGGACGTCGCCGAAACCGGCGCCGCCGTCCTCGCCCTGCTGCCAGCCCATGCGCCGGAGCTTGTCGGCCACCTCGAAGGCGCGGGGCTCGATGTAGTCCGCCTCGATGTCGCGCAGGCGCTTCACATCGGGGTCCTGGATGCCCTTCTTGATGGAAGGGGCGTCCCAGCGGCGGATGATGACGGGCGGGCCCATCTTCACGGAGAAGGCGCCCTGCTGCTTGAGGTGCGCCAGCATCGGCCTGAGCCACTCCTCGAGGTTCGGGGCGTACCAGTTGATGACCGGGCCCTCGGGGAGATAGGCCAGGTAGCGCTTGATCTTGGGCAGCTGGCGGTAGAGGACGAGACCCGCGCCGACCATCTCGCCGGTCCTGTCGTCGAACCAGCCGAGGTTCTCCGAGCGCCACTCCGACTTCACGTCTGCCCATGCGGGGACCTGCATGTGGCTGGCCGACTGCAGGCTCTGGATGTACGCCAGATGCTGCTCTCGGCTGATGGTCCTCAGGGTCAGGCTCATTCGGGGCGCTCCTCGGGCTGGTGTGTCCCCATGGGTACAAGGGCTCCGGCTCTCGCGCCGAAGCCTACTGCGCCCTGCGAGCGCCCCGACTGGCCGTATGGAGGTCAGCCTGGATCAGGCCGTGTGACCTCAGCCGATGACACCGCCGAAGAGGCCACCGTGCGCCATTCCGATGAAGAAGCCCACCGCCGAGGCGCCGAGCCCGAGAATCAGGCCGAAGCGCTCCCGCGTGGTCTCCGAGACGAACTGCCCGTAGGCCCCGGTCAGGATCCCGACCAGCCCCGCCCAGGAGCTGAGCAGGTGCAGACCGCTCCCGATGGACGTGATGATCGCGATCGCGCCGAGCACCACGGTCACGCCCAGGAGCGTGTCGGGGAGCGGATGGGATTTCCCGTCCGTGGCGAAGAGAGAGCCGGCTGTGGTGCTGTTCGGTCGCATTGCCTGTGCCATGAGGGCACCTCCTGCGGAAGGCGGCGCATCGTAGCGCCATACACACCCGATGTGTACAGAGTGCGGCCGTCCGGTGCCGGATTTCAACCGGAAGCCGAGGTGCGGGT
The DNA here is from genome assembly GCF_009870065.1 of Streptomyces sp. SID5785. GTDB lineage: Bacteria > Actinomycetota > Actinomycetes > Streptomycetales > Streptomycetaceae > Streptomyces. The sequence goes on from NZ_WWIA01000877.1 coordinate 7,170, forward strand.
AGTCTGTACCGTCTGCATCGGTGTCTGTCCGCATCCCGACGAGGGGTGCCGGCCCGCTGAGCTGCACGGCCCTCCTCGCGGAGGGCCGGTTGTCAGTGGTCCCCGATACCGTTGCTCACGCATAACAACCCTCCTGCCACGGAACGACCGTGGCCGCTGAGTCCAAAGGAGGTGGGTTCCACATGCGTCACTACGAGGTGATGGTCATCCTCGACCCCGATCTGGAGGAGCGCGCTGTCGCCCCCCTGATCGAGAACTTCCTCTCCGTCGTCCGTGAGGGCAACGGCAAGGTGGAGAAGGTCGACACCTGGGGCCGTCGTCGTCTCTCGTACGAGATCAAGAAGAAGCCCGAGGGCATCTACTCGGTCATCGACCTGCAGGCCGAGCCTGCGGTCGTCAAGGAGCTCGACCGCCAGATGAACCTGAACGAGTCGGTCCTCCGGACCAAGGTCCTCCGCCCCGAGACCCACTGAACTTCCTAGTTCAGCGGTACTCGGGATTCGAGTAGCAGCAAGCAGTCCGCAGCAAACCCGCCGAGAGGTTCCCCATGGCAGGCGAGACCGTCATCACGGTTGTCGGCAATCTTGTCGACGACCCCGAGCTGCGCTTCACCCCCTCCGGTGCGGCGGTCGCGAAGTTCCGTGTCGCGTCCACTCCCCGCACCTTCGACCGTCAGACGAACGAGTGGAAGGACGGCGAGAGCCTGTTCCTGACCTGCTCGGTCTGGCGTCAGGCGGCGGAGAACGTCGCGGAGTCGCTCCAGCGAGGCATGCGCGTCATCGTGCAGGGCCGGCTGAAGCAGCGGTCCTACGAGGACCGTGAGGGCGTCAAGCGCACGGTCTACGAGCTGGACGTCGAGGAAGTCGGCGCCAGCCTGCGCAGCGCCACGGCCAAGGTCACCAAGACCAGCGGCCGCGGTGGCCAGGGTGGTTACGGCGGAGGCGGCGGCCAGCAGCAGGGCGGCGGCGGTGGCGGCTGGGGCGGAGGCCCCAGCGGCGGTCAGCAGCAGGGCGGCGGCGGTGCTCCCGCCGACGACCCCTGGGCGACCGGTTCGCCGGCCGGTGGCGGTCAGCAGCAGGGCGGCGGCGGTGGCGGCTGGGGCGGAAGCTCCGGCGGCTCCGGCGGCGGCTACTCGGACGAGCCCCCCTTCTAGGGCCGGGCTCGCACCCACACTTCTTGATCACACAGGAGAAACACCATGGCGAAGCCGCCTGTGCGCAAGCCGAAGAAGAAGGTCTGCGCATTCTGCAAGGACAAGGTCACGTACGTGGACTACAAGGACACGAACATGCTGCGGAAGTTCATTTCCGACCGCGGCAAGATCCGTGCCCGCCGCGTGACCGGCAACTGCACGCAGCACCAGCGTGACGTCGCCACGGCCGTGAAGAACAGCCGTGAGATGGCGCTGCTGCCCTACACGTCCACCGCGCGATAAGGGAAGGGTGACCGAAAAATGAAGATCATCCTGACCCACGAGGTCTCTGGCCTCGGCACCGCCGGCGACGTCGTCGACGTCAAGGACGGGTACGCCCGCAACTACCTGGTCCCGCGTGGTTTCGCGATCCGCTGGACCAAGGGTGGCGAGCAGGACGTGGCGCAGATCCGCCGCGCCCGCAAGATCCACGAGATCGCGACCATCGAGCAGGCCAACGAGATCAAGGCCAAGCTCGAGTCGGTCAAGGTCCAGCTGGCCGTCCGCTCCGGCGAGGCCGGTCGCCTCTTCGGTTCCGTCACGCAGGCTGACGTCGCTTCGGCGATCGAGTCTGCCGGCGGCCCGAAGGTCGACAAGCGTCGCGTCGAGCTGGGCTCGCCGATCAAGACGCTGGGCGCCCACGCGGCGACCGTGCGTCTGCACCCCGAGGTTGACGCCAAGGTCAACGTCGAGGTCGTCTCTGCCTGAGCTCTGCTCTGAGCAGCGCTGAAGCGAATGTGGGGCCGCACCCTTCGGGGTGCGGCCCCACATTCTTGATACCGGTGGCTGTCCCGTGCGCCTGGCGCATGTCACCGCAGGGCGGGCAGCCGTTCCGGCGTTTCACGGATTCGAGCGCGGTGTTTCACGTGAAACGGCGCCCGGCTGGGCCATCCCGGAAGGTGCCGGTCCCCGTAGCGCCCTGTTGTCTCCATCGTGCGCCCGCAGCGCCGCGTCAGGGCCGCGTCAGGTGGGACGGTGATTCAGCGGGTGGCGCCGGTGATGACCCAGCGGCCGGAGCGGTAGCGCACCCAGAGCGTCAGCATGCGGACCGCCATCATCAGCGTCATCGCGCCCCACACGGCGGTGAGGCCACCGCCGAACGTGGGCACCAGCAGGGCCACCGGTGTGAAGACGGCGAGGGTGATCAGCATGGCCCAGGCGAGGTACGGACCGTCTCCCGCACCCATGAGCACGCCGTCGAGTACGAAGACGATGCCGCACACCGGCTGGGACAGGGCCACGACGATCAGTGCGGGGAGGGCGGCGTCCTGCACGACGGAGTCGCTGGTGAACAGAGGGACGAAGAGCGGTCGGGTGAGGACCACCAGGACGCCGAGGACCAGGCCGGCCGCGATGCCCCACTGCACCATGCGGCGGCAGACGTCCCGGGCACCCTGGGCGTCGTCGGCACCGAGGTAGCGGCCGATGATGGCCTGACCGGCGATGGCGATGGCATCGAGCGCGAAGGCCAGCAGGCTCCAGAGCGACAGGATGATCTGGTGGGCGGCGACGTCGGCGTCACCGAGCCGGGCGGCCACCGCGGTGGCGATCATCAGGATCGCGCGCAGGGAGAGGGTCCGGACCAGCAGCGGAGCACCGGCCTGAGCGCAGGCGCGGATTCCCGCCGCGTCGGGGCGCAGTGAGGCGCCGTGCCGGCGAGCGCCCCGGACGACCACGACCAGATAGACGGCGGCCATGCCGACCTGGGCGATGACGGTGCCCCAGGCGGAGCCCGCGATGCCGAGGTCGGTGCCGTAGACGAGGCCGGCGTTCAGCACGGCGTTGGCGATGAAGCCGGCGACGGCGACGTACAGGGGCGTCTTGGTGTTCTGGAGGCCGCGCAGCACGCCGGTCGCAGCGAGGACCACGAGCATCGCCGGGATGCCGAGCGCGGAGATCCGCAGGTAGGTGACCGCGTAGGGGGCGGCCGTGTCGGAGGCGCCGAAGAGGGAGACGAGGCCGGGGGCGGTCGGTAGGACGACGGCGATCACCGCGGCCCCGAGGATGAGGGCGAGCCAGATGCCGTCCATGCCCTGCTGGATCGCGGCCCGCAGATCGCCCGAGCCGACACGGCGGGCGACGGCGGCCGTGGTGGCGTAGGCGAGGAAGACGAAGATGCTGACGGCTGTCGTCAGAAGGGCTGAGGCGACGGCGAGCCCGGCGAGCTGGGACGTGCCGAGATGGCCGACGATGGCGCTGTCGGCCATGAGGAAGAGCGGCTCCGCGACGAGTGCGCCGAAGGCCGGAACGGCCAGGGCGACGATCTCTCGGTCGTGCCGGCGCCGGGCGGCCTGGGGAGTCGAGGGGGCCTGTGTCATGGGCACCAATCTAATCTTCCACAGGTAAGAGATGCAATGCAGTTGAGACCCTTACGTTTTGTGGTCTTCCGCGTGTCGGGACGCGGTGTCCACGGAGATCTTGCGCCGAGTGGGAAAGTTTTTCTTCTGCACAGCCGGTGGACGATAAAGGCGCAGGTCAACATGGGTGTGGGTAGAGTGCTGAGGGCTTGTTCACAAGGCTGTCCACCGTGTCGTGCACAGGTTTTCCCCAGTTGTCCACAGCGAGAGGGCCGTCGTCCACATGGGCTGTGGATAACCAGATTGGCTGACGGTGCCCACGCGCCTACCGTGGTGCGGCGCCCACCGTGTCCTGAGGCCGGGGAAACCCTGCAGAAACGACGCGTCAGAAGCGGAATCGGGCCCCTGATTTGTCAGTGTCGTGCCGTAGGAATGAGTGGCACGGCGAGGTCCGCTCGGCGGACGGGAGGAGGTGGCCCGGTGAGTATCTCCGAGCCATTGGACGACCCCTGGGCCGACAGCGGTCCGAGCGATCGTCTGCCTCCGTCCCGCGGCCGGCGCGACGGCGGACGTGGCCAGGGCGACCAGCACGACCGCGGCCGCGAGGAGGGCCGGTGGGACGAGGGCCCCACCACGTTCGAGCGGGTGCCGCCGCAGGATCTGGACGCCGAGCAGTCGGTGCTCGGCGGCATGCTCCTGTCCAAGGACGCCATCGCGGATGTGGTCGAGGTCCTCAAGGCCGCCGACTTCTACAAGCCCGCACATGAAACGATCTTTCAGGCGATTCTGGACGTCTACGCCAAGGGCGAGCCGGCCGACCCGATCACCATCGCCGCCGAACTCACCAAGCGCGGTGAGATCAACAAGGTCGGTGGCGCGTCCTATCTGCACACCCTCGTCCAGACGGTCCCGACGGCGGCGAACGCCGAGTACTACGCGGAGATCGTCCACGAGCGGGCGGTGCTGCGGCGCCTGGTCGAAGCCGGCACGCGCATCACGCAGATGGGATACGCGGCCGACGACGAGGTCGACGAGATCGTCAACAAGGCGCAGGCCGAGATCTACGCCGTCACGGAGCAGCGCACCAGCGAGGACTATCTCCCGCTCGGCGACATCATGGAGGGCGCGCTCGACGAGATCGAGGCGATCGGATCACGCAGCGGTGAGATGACCGGCGTGCCGACCGGCTTCACCGACTTCGACTCGCTCACCAACGGCCTGCACCCCGGCCAGATGATCGTCATCGCGGCCCGCCCCGCCATGGGTAAGTCGACGCTCGCGCTGGACTTCGCGCGGGCGGCGTCCATCAAGCACAACCTGCCGAGCGTGATCTTCTCCCTCGAGATGGGGCGCAACGAGATCGCGATGCGTCTGCTGTCGGCCGAGGCGCGGGTGGCCCTGCACCACATGCGGTCCGGCACGATGACCGACGAGGACTGGACGCGGCTCGCCCGCCGGATGCCCGAGGTCTCCGCCGCTCCGCTCTACATCGACGACTCGCCGAACCTGTCGATGATGGAGATCCGCGCGAAGTGCCGGCGCCTCAAGCAGCGCAACGACATCAAGCTCGTGATCATCGACTACCTCCAGCTGATGCAGGCGGGCGGCTCGAAACGCTCCGAGAGCCGCCAGCAGGAAGTCTCGGACATGTCGCGAAACCTGAAGCTGCTGGCCAAGGAGCTGGAAGTCCCGGTCATCGCGCTCTCGCAGCTGAACCGTGGCCCCGAGCAGCGCACCGACAAGAAGCCGATGGTGTCCGACCTGCGTGAGTCCGGTTCCATCGAGCAGGACGCGGACATGGTCATCCTGCTGCACCGCGAGGACGCCTACGAGAAGGAGTCCCCGCGTGCGGGCGAGGCCGACATCATCGTCGGCAAGCACCGTAACGGTCCGACAGCGACGATCACGGTCGCCTTCCAGGGGCACTACTCCCGCTTCGTCGACATGGCACAGACCTGACCGGTCCGGACCGAGGCCCACGGGACGCGGCCGAAATCGGCTCGACGTCGGAGAAGTGGCGCGATGGACTGGGGGGATGACGACATCCCCGGAAGAACTGCTGCCCTCCACCCGGCGGGCCCTGCTCCACCGCATCGCCGTGGCCCAGAGCGAGGGCCGTGCCCCGTCCCTGGTCGCCGCCGTCGCCAGGGACGGCGAGCTGGTGTGGACCGGCGCGCGTACCTCGGTGGACGGGCACGGGCCGGACGAGCATGTGCAGTACCGCATCGGCTCGATCACGAAGACCTTCACGGCCGTTCTCGTCATGCGGTTGCGTGACGAGGGGCTCCTCGATCTGGCCGATCCGTTGGAGAAGCACCTGCCCGGTACCGGTGCGGGTGAGGTGACGATCGCCGAACTGCTGGCCCACACCGGGGGTTTGGCGGCCGAGACGCCGGGCGAGTGGTGGGAGCGGTCCTCGGCGGAGCTTCGCCCGACGTTGTCGGACGTGCTCGGCGAGCAGCCGTTCCGGCATCCGGTGGGCCGGCGGCATCACTACTCCAACCCCGGTTACACGCTGCTGGGTTCACTGGTCGAGGAGCTGCGCGGGGCGCCCTGGGCGGAGGTCCTGCACCGCGAGATCCTCGACCCGCTCGGGCTGACCCGCACCAGTGCCCAGCCGCAGGCTCCGCACGCCGGGGGATGGGCCGTGCACCCCTACGCCGATGTTCTGCTGCCGGAACCAAGTGTCGACCTGGGCCTGATGGCCCCGGCCGGCCAGCTGTGGTCGACCACCAGGGATCTCGCTGTGTTCGCCTCGTTCCTGCTGGCCGGCGACGACCGTGTGCTGAGCGCCGAGTCGCTGCGGGAGATGCGGGCACCCGCGGCGCCGACCGTGCCGGGCGACGCGAGCATGTCCTACGGACTCGGGCTGCAGATCGCGCACGGAGAAGGGCGCATGCTGATGGGGCACAGCGGATCGCTGCCCGGGTTCCTGGCGGGCCTGTGGGCATGCGAGGACGAGGGCCTCGTGGCCGTCGCCCTGGTCAACTGCACCTCCGGCGTGGCCGCCGCCTCGCTCGCGGCGGAGCTCCTGACCCTCGTCGCCGAGGCGGAGCCGAGGATCCCCGAGCCCTGGCGTCCGCTGCCGGAAGTGGACCCGTCCGCACTGGAGTTGGCGCGGCCCTGGTACTGGGGGACGCAGGTGGTGGCCCTGCGCCTCGCGGCCGACGGCGGGGTGGTCCTCGGACCGGTCGCAGGCGGTGGGCGCCGCTCCCGGTTCCGGGCGAACGGAGACGGCACCTGGACCGGGCTCGACGGCTACTACGCCGGAGAGGTGCTGCGCGCCGTGCGGCGGGCCGACGGATCGGTGAGCCACCTCGACCTCGGCTCGTTCGTGTTCACCCGGGAGCCGTACGACACCGCCGCGCCGGTGCCCGGCGGGGTCGACCCGGAGGGTTGGCGCGGGCTCCCGCAGGAGTAGGGGTGAGCGTTTCACGTGAAACAGGTGAGACGTCCCGGCCCTGTTTCACGTGAAACGACGCCGTCAGAAGGCAGCCGGGTCAGAGCTGGAGCTTGAAGCCCACGTGCGAAGCCGCGAAGCCGAGCCGCTCGTAGAAGCGATGAGCATCCGTGCGGGTCGCGTCCGAGGTGAGCTGGACCAACTGGCAGCCCTGGTCGCGTGAGGCATCGACGGCCCACTCGATGAGCTGCGTCCCCAGTCCGCTGCCCCGCTCGTCGGCGTGTACGCGGACGCCCTCGATGATGGAGCGCGTGGACCCCTTGCGGGAGAGCCCGGGGATGACGGTGAGCTGAAGGGTGCCGATGACGCGGTCGCGGCGCACAGCGACGACGACATGCTGGTTCGGGTCGTCGGACAGCCGGGCGAGTGCGTCCAGGTACGGGGTGAGGTCGTCCGGCGACTCGCGGGTCGCGCCGAGCGGGTCGTCCGCCAGCATCGCGACGATCGCCGGAACGTCCTCGGCCGTGGCGGGCCGGATCTCAAGATCTTCCATGGTGGAAGCCTAGGCCGGGGAGCCCGGCGGCTCCACGCCGTTTACACGGGTGCGCGGAGTCCTTCGACGGCCCGGACCAGCGGGGCGAGTTCGGGGTTCTCCGCGGCGGCGTCGAGGGCCTCGCGCAGGGCCTGTTCGTTGGTGGGGCGGGCCGCTTCGAGGAGGGCGAGGCCCGCGTCGGAGACGTTGGTGTAGATGCCGCGGCGGTCGGTCGGGCACAGGTAGCGCATCAGCAGGCCGCGGTCCTCGAGGCGGGTCACGAGGCGGGTGGTGGCGCTCTGGCTGAGGACGACGGCGTCGGCGACCTGCTTCATCTGCAGGTGACCGCCCTCGCCGTCGTGCTGCCGGCTCAGCACGTCGAGCAGCGAGTACTCCCGCACACTCAGGCCGTGCCCGGCCTGCAGCGCACGCTC
>NZ_WWIA01000878.1 GCF_009870065.1 Streptomyces sp. SID5785
GGGCGGGCACCTCGGCACCGGCGGTCGGCGTGCGGCCCGCGACGGCGGCGCGCACCGCGTCGGCGCCCAGGACCAGCCCGGTCGCACCGGTGCAGGAGATCGCGACGTCGGCACGTGTCAGCTCGCCGGCCACCGCGTCCATCGGGACGACACGGGCCGTGGTACCGGCGCCCGCGGGGCCCGGTCCGAAGTTCTCCGAGAGCAGGGCCGCCAGGCGCTCGGCGCGCTCGACCGTCCGGTTCGCGACGACGACCTCCGCGACACCGGCACGCGCCAGCGTGGCCGCGGCGAGCGACGACATCGAACCGGCACCGATCACGAGTGCGCGCTTGCCCTGCGCCCAGGCCTCGACGGGCTGCCCGAGGGCGAGCTGCTCCAGGCCGAAGGTGACCAGGGACTGTCCGGCCCGGTCGATCCCGGTCTCGGAGTGGGCCCGCTTGCCGACCCGCAGCGCCTGCTGGAACAGGTCGTTGAGCAGCTTGCCCGCGGAGTGCAGGTCCTGGGCCCGCGCGAGCGTGTCCTTGATCTGGCCGAGGATCTGGCCCTCGCCGACCACCATCGAGTCGAGCCCGCACGCCACCGAGAACAGGTGGTGCACCGCCCGGTCCTCGTAGTGCACGTAGAGATAAGGAGTGAGCTCGTCCAGGCCCACGCCGCTGTGCTGCGCGAGGAGAGTGGACAGCTCGGCGACACCGGCGTGGAACTTGTCGACGTCCGCGTACAGCTCGATGCGGTTGCAGGTGGCCAGGACCGCGGCCTCGGCGGCCGGCTCGGCCGCGAGCGTGTCCTGCAGCAGCTTCGCCTGGGCGTCCGCGTTCAGCGCGGCGCGCTCCAGGACGCTGACCGGGGCGCTGCGGTGACTGAGCCCGACGACGAGAAGACTCATGCCGGCATCACGGCGGGTACGTCCCCGTCGGGTCCCTTGCGGTCGCTGCTGCCGGGGGCGGGCTCGGTGACCTTGGCGGCCGGGCCGCCGACACCGACGCCGCCCTCGACGGGGCTCTCGCCCTCGTCCGCGGCGTCGCCCGCCTTGCGCTGCTCGTGGAAGGCGAGGATCTGCAGCTCGATGGAGAGGTCGACCTTGCGCACGTCGACGCCGTCGGGGACGGTCAGCACGGTCGGCGCGAAGTTGAGGATCGAGGTGACACCGGCGGCCACCAGACGGTCGCAGACCTGCTGCGCGGCGCCGGCCGGGGTCGCGATGACACCGATGGAGACGCCGTTCTCGTCGACGATCTTCTCGAGCTCGTCGGCGTGCTGCACGGCCATGCCCGCGACGGACTTGCCGGTCATCGCCGGGTCGGCGTCGATGAGGGCGGCGACCCGGAAACCGCGCGAGGCGAAACCGCCGTAATTGGCGAGCGCCGCGCCGAGGTTACCGATGCCGACCATGACGATCGGCCAGTCCTGGGTGAGGCCCAGCTCGCGGGAGATCTGGTAGACGAGGTACTCGACGTCGTAGCCCACGCCGCGGGTGCCGTACGAGCCGAGGTACGAGAAGTCCTTGCGCAGCTTCGCGGAGTTGACCCCCGCCGCGGCCGCGAGCTCCTCGGAGGAGACCGTGGGCACCGAGCGCTCCGACAGAGCGGTGAGGGCTCGGAGGTACAGCGGGAGACGGGCGACGGTGGCCTCGGGAATTCCTCGGCTGCGGGTCGCCGGTCGGTGAGTTCGGCCAGTTGCCACGGTGCTCCTGCGGGTAGAGCGGGGCTGCGGGCGGCTGAGACTTCCGTGACCGCCCCGTCGAATGCAGGCTATGTCTTTGTGAACGCGTGCACAAAGATGGTGTCCGATTTGCCCGGCCAACGTGACCGGGGTCACGCGCCCCTCGCACACCGTGAGGGAACCGGCGCGCGGGCGGCCTCGTCGCACACCTGTCGGGGGCAAAACCGCACACCTTCCTTACGATCCACGCCCCCGAGACCAAAACCGCCCCCGATCCTAAGCGACTTTCGGGGCGAGTTGGACTGGTCGGTCAGTGATGTGGGCGACCGCACGGGGGCGCGGCGTCCGCTCCGCATCCCCTGTGCTACGAGGTGAGCGCGCGACGGAGCCGCTCCTCCTGCACGCGCCAGAAGTCGTGCTGCGCCCCGTCGACCAGCACCACGGGGATCTGCTCCCAGTAGAGACGGTGCAGTTCGGCGTCCTGCTCAATGTCCTTCTTCTCCCAGGACGCACCGACTTCGGCACACACCTTCTCGATCACGGCCTGTGCGTCATCACACAGATGACACCCGGGCTTCCCGATCAGCGTGACGACCCGCTCCCGCGGGTCCTTCTTCTCGCGACGGCTCTTCGCGCTCCGGTCGCTCCGGTCGCTCCGGTCGCTCCGGCGGAAAACGGGACTCATGCCGGCCATTCTCCCCCCGGGCCCGCCCGCACCGCGACGACCGGATTTCACAGAACGACAGCTTCCCGAAATCCCCTCGACTCCGGAACCACCGAACAAACTGGCTATGCTCACGCCATGGCCGCTCTCGGATGGCTCACACCCCGTAGGCGCTCCGCCACCGCGCGGAGCGTGCTGGCAGGCGAGGCCTCGGCTGAGGCCGCCCGCAAGTCCTCGCAGGAACTGGAGGAACAGCAGGCGCAGGAACAGCCCGAACAGGAACCGGAGTTCCCGGTCGTCGGCGACGACAAGGCCGCCGCCTTCTTCGACCTGGACAACACGGTGATGCAGGGCGCCGCGATCTTCCACTTCGGCCGGGGCCTGTACAAGCGGAAGTTCTTCCAGCGCCGCGAGCTGACCCGGTTCGCCTGGCAGCAGGCGTGGTTCCGGCTCGCCGGCGTCGAGGACCCCGAGCACATGCAGGACGCGCGCGACAGCGCCCTGTCCATCGTGAAGGGCCACCGCGTCTCCGAGCTGATGTCCATCGGCGAGGAGATCTACGACGAGTACATGGCCGAGCGCATCTGGCCCGGCACCCGCGCCCTCGCCCAGGCCCACCTCGACGCGGGCCAGAAGGTCTGGCTGGTCACCGCCGCCCCGGTGGAGATCGCCACGGTGATCGCCCGCAGGCTCGGCCTGACCGGCGCCCTGGGCACCGTCGCCGAGTCCATCGGCGGCGTCTACACCGGCAAGCTCGTCGGCGAACCGCTGCACGGCCCCGCGAAGGCCGAGGCCGTCCGGGCACTCGCCTCGGCCGAGTCTCTGGACCTCGGCCGCTGCGCCGCCTACAGCGACTCGCACAACGACATCCCGATGCTCTCGCTCGTCGGCCACCCCTACGCGATCAATCCCGACGCCAAACTGCGCAAGTACGCGCGCGAGCGGGACTGGCGACTGCGTGACTACCGGACCGGCCGCAAGGCCGCCAAGGTCGGCATCCCCGCCGCGGCCGGCGTCGGCGCGATCGCGGGCGGCACCGCCGCAGCCATCGCCCTGCACCGCCGCCGCCGCTGATCCGGGGGGCTCCGCGCCCGATTCCGTGGGCTCTACCCCGCGCGGGGCCCCGCCAGTCACGCCGCTACCACTCGGCCACAACGCGTCACCACCGCCACCGGAATATGACCTCAATCGATCAACAAGCGGTCACTCTCCGGTACTTGAACCGCCGCCGATCGGCTACAGAAGTGACGGAACCGGTGATTTGAGCAACTGGGTGTAGCGCTCCCTGCACGAAGCGTTATTCTCCTCAGACGCATTTCGGTACCCACACGTCAGCACGACGGGTGAACGGTCCCGCACTGCACGTGATGGAAGCTCTGCCTCTGGGAGTCCCGTGTACCCACACGTCGGGGTTGACGCCTCGGGCCTGGCTACGCTGCGCGCAACGGTCCTGGACCGTTTGCGTGGCTTCGTCCCCACCGCGTACGCCGTCCCCGCCCTCGCCGCCGCTGTGCCCGCAGCGGCCGGCCCCACCGGGCCGTGCTTCGCCATGGCCAACACCGGCGCCGCCACGGCCGGCAGACGCGCGCGCTCCGGCGCCGCCGGCGCCTCGGGCACGTCCACCGCCCGCCGACCCGCCGCCGACAGCGACAGCGCCCGCATGATGGACCTGGTCGAGCGCGCCCAGGCCGGCGAGGCCGACGCCTTCGGCCGCCTGTACGACCAGTACAGCGACACCGTGTACCGCTACATCTACTACCGGGTCGGCGGGAAGGCGACGGCCGAGGACCTGACCAGCGAGACCTTCCTGCGCGCCCTGCGCCGGATCGGCACCTTCACCTGGCAGGGCCGCGACTTCGGCGCGTGGCTCGTCACGATCGCCCGCAACCTGGTCGCCGACCACTTCAAGTCCAGCCGGTTCCGCCTCGAGGTCACCACCGGCGAGATGCTCGACGCCAACGAGGTGGAGCGCAGCCCCGAGGACTCCGTCCTGGAGTCCCTGTCCAACGCGGCGCTGCTCGACGCCGTGCGCCGTCTCAATCCGCAGCAGCAGGAGTGCGTCACGCTGCGCTTCCTGCAGGGCCTGTCCGTCGCCGAGACCGCACGCGTGATGGGCAAGAACGAGGGCGCGATCAAGACCCTCCAGTACCGGGCCGTCCGCACCCTGGCCCGGCTGCTGCCCGACGACGCCCGCTGACCCGCCCCCGGCCCGCCCGGCCCTCACGCAAGGCGACGCTCAACTCACCTTGCGTGAAAGCCCGATGGGATCGCGGTCGGATCATCTTTCGCGCGTAACCCAAGTGCCGAGCCGCTCGTTGTGCGGGATGCAGGCTCTCTGTGGTCATGTCCGGTCCGGCCCCGCTCACTCGATCGTGTGCAAGCCGGTGCGGACGTGCAACCCTCAGGACCCCCTGAGGTGTCGACATGAGAGCCGACCGTCATGACGAGAGGAGGTGCCGCCAGTGATCGCGAATGTATCGGCACACCGGCGGGCGAACGCCTTCGCCCAGGCCCTGGAGGACCAGTCCGACCGGGACGCGGCGGCGCGGGAGCCGGACGACCCGGCAGACCGGACCGGCGACGACCGGACCGACACCGGACAGGACCGGCTGCTGACCCTGGCAGAAGGCCTGAGCGATGTGCCCAAGCCTGAGCTGGACCCCGAGGTCAAGGTGGTCCAGCGGGCGCAGCTCGTGGCCGCCATGGAGGCCATGTTCAAGGAGGGCGCGAGCCCTGCCGTACCGGAGCAGCGCAGGGGCAAGGGGGCCCACCGCGCCACTCCGCTCGGCAAGCTCCGCCCCCGCTCCCGCCTGTCCAAGGGCATCGCCGCGGGCGGCCTCACGGTCGGCGTGGCGGCGGGCGCCTTCAGCGGGGTCGCCGCGGCCAGCTCGGACGCCCTGCCGGGCGACCACCTGTACGGGCTGAAGCGCGGCATGGAGGACATCAAGCTCGGCATGGCCGACGGTGACTCCGACCGCGGGCAGATCTACCTGGACCAGGCCTCCACCCGGCTCAGCGAGGCACGCCGCCTCATGGACCGCGGCCGCGGCGGACAGCTGGACCACGAGTCGGTCGGCGAGGTGCGCCGCGCCCTGTCCGGCATGCGGTACGACGCCTCCGAGGGCCACCGCCTGCTCAGCGACGCGTACAAGCGCGACGGCTCGCTCGGCCCGATCCAGGCCCTGTCCGCGTTCACGGAGTCGCACCGCAAGAGCTGGAGCACCCTCAGCGACAAGCTGCCGGTCCAGCTCGGCGACGTGCGGGACGAGGTCAGCTCGGTCTTCGCCGCCATAGACGAAGAGGTCGGCCCGCTGCGCTCGCTGCTGCCGCAGACCCCGCAGCGGGACGGCTCCTCCTCCGGCCCGTCCCACGAGGACGGCACCACCCCCGGCGCCTCCGGCACCGACCGCTCCACGCCCTCCGGCTCGTCGAGCCCGGAGCACAGCGGGGGCACGTCGACCCGCCCCGAGCCCTCCAGCTCGGGCACCGGCAAGGAGGACGACGGCCTGCTCGGCGGCGCCGCGGGCGGCCTGCTCGACCCGCCGCAGGACAAGCCGTCCACCTCACCGTCCGGCGGTCACTCAGGCTCCGGCGGCACGGGCAGCACCCCCAAGCCGGACGTGACCCTGCCCCCGCTGCTGCCGGGCCTGCTGCCCGGCCTCGGCATCGAGGGCGAGGACGCGGACTGACGCACGGCGCATGAGAAGGGGCCCGGGGCACTCGCCCCGGGCCCCTTCTCATGGCCCGGCCTCTCATGGCCCGGCCGCGGTTCCCACGGTCGGCGTCACGGGCGTCACGAGGGAGCCGGCTCAGAAGAAGACCGAGCGCCGCTGCACGAGCAGCTTGTACAGCGTGTGCTGGATCTGCTCCCGCACCTGGTCCGTCAGGTTGAACATCAGCATCGGGTCCTCCGCGGCCTCCGCCGGATACCCGTCCGTCGCGATCGGCTCACCGAACTGGATGGTCCACTTCGTCGGCAGCGGCACCGCCCCGAGCGGACCCAGCCACGGAAACGTCGGCGTCACCGGGAAGTACGGGAAACCCAGCACCCGGGCCAGCGTCTTCGCGTTGCCGATCATCGGGTAGATCTCCTCCGCCCCGACGATCGAGCACGGCACGATCGGCGTGCCCGCGCGCAGCGCCGTCGAGACGAAACCGCCCCGGCCGAACCGCTGCAACTTGTACCGCTCGCTGAACGGCTTGCCGATCCCCTTGAAGCCCTCGGGCATGACACCGACCAGCTCGCCGCCCTCCAGCAGGCGCTGGGCGTCCTCGGCGCAGGCGAGGGTGTGCCCGGCCTTGCGGGCCAGCTCGTTGACCACCGGCAGCATGAAGACCAGGTCCGCCGCGAGCAGCCGCAGATGACGGTCGGCCGGGTGGTGGTCGTGCACGGCGACCTGGAGCATCAGGCCGTCCAGCGGCAGCGTCCCCGAGTGGTTGGCGACGATCAGCGCCCCGCCCTCGGCCGGGATGTTCTCCACGCCCTTCACCTCGACGCGGAAGTACTTCTCGGCGAGCGGCCGCAGCAGCGACATGAGGACCTGGTCGGTCAGCTCGGGGTCGTAGCCGAACTCGTCGACGTCGTAGTCCCCGGTGAGCCGTCGCCGCAGGAAGGACAGCCCGCCCGCGATGCGCCGCTCCAGACCGCCGCGGGGTGTCGTCATCACAGGCTCCGGATCCGGTTCGGGCCGGGCCGGCTCGGGCACCGGCAGCGGCTGCACCTCCCGCACCGCCGCACCCTCGCCCCGGCGGCGGCCCGCGCCGGGGGTGCCCCTGCGGCGCCCGGCGCCCTTGGAGGCCGACCCCCGCGACCGGTCGTCGTCGAACGGAATGACCTTGGCGTCCGCCATCGTTCCTGCGCTCCTCAGTTGGCGCTCTGCGTCGGAGGGTGGTCAGCCGGCGTGCCGCCGAGCAGAGGCAGCGCCGCGATCCGGTCCACGGCCCCGGCCAGGGCCTGCGGCGGCAGCAGCCCGGGACCCCGGCCCGCCGCGAAGTCCGCGAACGTCTCCGCGGTCGTGTACCGGGGCCGGTACCCCAGTGTCTCGCGCAGCTGGACCGTGGACACGACCCGGCCGTGCGTGAGCAGCCGGATCTGCTCCGGCGAGAAGTCCGTGACACCCAGGGTGCGCAGCGCCCCGCCCACCCAGTTCACCGCGGGCAGCAGCACCGGCACGGTCGGCCGGCCCAGCCGCCTCGAGCACTGGGAGAGCAGCAGCACGCCGTCGCCCGCGACGTTGAACGTCCCGCTGTTGAGGGTGCCCCGGGCCGGCTCGTGCGACGCGATCCGCAGCACCTCGATCACGTCGTCCTCGTGCACGAACTGGAGCCGCGGGTCGTAGCCGAACACCGTCGGCAGCACCGGCAGCGACAGATACTCGGCGAGCGGCGAATCGGCCGTCGGCCCCAGGATGTTCGCGAAGCGCAGCACGCAGACGGCGACGTCCGGGCGGCGCCGGGCGAACCCGCGCACATACCCCTCGACCTCCACGGCGTCCTTCGCGAAGCCGCCGCTCGGCAGCGACTTCGGCGGCGTCGTCTCGGTGAACACGGCCGGGTCGCGCGGGGCGGAGCCGTACACGTTCGTACTGGACTTCACCACCAGCCGCTGCACGCCCGGCGCCTTCTGGCAGGCACCGAGCAGCTGCATCGTCCCGATGACGTTGGTCTCCTTGACCGCGCCGCGACCACCGCTGACCAGCGGGGTGCCCGTCACGTCCAGGTGCACGACCGTGTCCACGGAGTGCTCGGCCAGCATGCGGGCGATCGCCGGCTGCCGGATGTCGGCCTGCAGGAAGTCGGCCCCGCCCAGATGGTGTGCGGGCGGCACCGCATCCACCCCGATCACCCGGTCCACCTCGGGGTCCCGCTGGATCCGCCGTACGAAACGGCCGCCCAGCTGCCGGGCCACCCCGGTCACGAGCACGACCTTGCCCAAGATCAGCGCCTACCTTCCGTCCGGCCCGCCGCGCCCCACGGGCATGGCCTGCGGGTCACGTTAGCGCGTCGATGTTGCGCTGTGATGACCTGACGATGCAGGAAGTGACCACAAGTGACGACCTCCACAGTCCTCCCCGGCGGCCCGGCGCCCCCGGAAACGCACTGTGGCCCCTCCACCGTCCGGTGAAAGGGCCACAGTGCACGCTGATGCAGCGGTCGCTTACTTCTTGTTGCGACGCTGCACGCGGGTGCGCTTCAGCAGCTTGCGGTGCTTCTTCTTCGCCATCCGCTTACGGCGCTTCTTGATAACAGAGCCCACGACTACCCTCGCTCACTTCTCGGACAACCCCCGCAATGCGGGGACAATCACTCGGTGCGGGGCTAATTGGGGCCCACACGACCTACGAGGGGCTAGCCTACCCCGCCCGAGCGCCGAGCTAGAAATCGAGGGTTCCCCGGGATCCCCGGAGGCCGCCCGTCAGGCCGTTTCCACCCCCACATAGGACTCGCGAAGGTACTCGTGAACCGCTTGCTCGGGGACGCGGAAGCTCCGCCCCACCCGGATCGCGGGCAGATGACCGCTGTGCACCAGCCGGTACACGGTCATCTTGGACACGCGCATCACCGAGGCCACTTCCGCCACGGTCAGGAACTGCACCTCGTTGAGAGGCCTACTCTCACCAGCAGCCATGTCACACCTGAACCTTCCGCACTCGACGGCCACCGGCTTCCCCTTCCGGTGACTCAACGTCGTTGCGTGCTCACTCCCCAATGTAGGGGCGGGTGATGCGAGTGGGGAAGAGGTGCTGCGATCAGGCGCCTACTGTGACAGACACGCCCGATTGAGTACATAGCGAGTAAGCGGCCGGTAGTAATCAGACCGCACAGCGTCATCAAGCGGAACGACGACGGACACCCGCCCCTCGGCCTCACCCACGAACAGCGCGGGATCATCCGTGTCCGCCAGACCGATCGCATCGAACCCCAGCTGACCTGCACCGCAGACCCAGCCGTGGTCCCCCACCACCAGCCCCGGCAGCGGGGCGCCGGCCTCCGCGAGCGCACCGAGCACGGTCCGAACCGGCAGCGGCGAGTGGGTGTGTGCGCCGGTCTCACCACCGGGCGGGCGCGCGCCGGGTTCCCGCACCAGCGCGACGCCCCGTACGTAGTCGAGGTTGTACGTGCGTAGACCGAACCGGGTCGTTATGTCGACACTGCGACCCTGCGCCGGGGTGAGAACAGGGCACCCCGCCGCCGACAAGGCGTCCGCCAGCGCGGCGTAGAAACCGAGCAAACGGTGCGGATGCCCCGTACCGAACAGCACCGGAACCCGCGCCTCGGCCGCCCGCCCCAACCGGTCCGCGAACGCGTCGAGCGCCAGCAGCGTCCGCTCCGGATCGATCACGTCACACCCCGACGTGTGCCCCGGGTCCGCCGACACCCCGCACCTGTCGGCCATCAGCGCCAGCAGATCCCGCGCCCCCCACACCCACTCGGGATCAAGACCCAGCAGCAGCCGCGGATCCCGCGCGGCGAACAGCCGATAACTGCGCAGACTCAGCTCACGGGTGGTCGCGACCGGCCCTGCGAGCCGTGCCGCCAACAGATGCGCACGCAGCGCGCCGGTGCTCAACACCCCAGAAATGCTGGCCCATTGACCACCCCGCCGCCCCGCGATCCACCAAACACCGCACAGTCGGAGTAATCGCCCCGGCGCACGCCGGGGAGCGCACTACGGCAGCAGACCCCGCAGCGGGAACGCCGCCTTGCGCGTCGCCACGATCGCCTGGTCGAGCCGGTCCGCCGGGTCGTACCCCGCCTCCCACTCCCGGTACGCGACCGGCCACCGCCCGTCCGTCATCCGCTGCGGCGCGAGCTGCCGGGTCCGCGCGAACACCTCCTGCCGCCACCCGTCCGGGATCACCGTCTCCGGGGCGATCTCCCGCCCCGCCGCGATCCCCACCAGATGCGTCCACGACCGCGGCACCACATCCACCACCGCGTACCCGCCACCGCCCAGCGCGATCCACCGGCCGTCCGCATGCTCGTGCGCCAGCCCGTGACAGGCCACCTGCACCGCCCGCTGCGCGTCCAGCGACACCGCCAGATGCGCCAGCGGATCCTCGAAGTGCGTGTCCGCCCCGTGCTGCGTCACCAGCACCTGCGGCCGGAACTCCGCGAGCAGCTCCGGCACCACCGCGTGAAAGGCCCGCAACCACCCGGCATCCCCCGTCCCGGCCGGCAGCGCCACGTTCACCGCCGACCCCTCGGCGGCCCCGCCGGCCCCCGTCTCGTAGGGCCACCCGGTCTGCGGGAACAGCGTCCGCGGGTGCTCGTGCAGCGAGATCGTCAGAACCCGCGGGTCCTCCCAGAACGCGGCCTGCACCCCGTCCCCGTGATGCACGTCCACATCCACGTACGCGACCCGCTCCGCCCCCAGCTCGAGCAGCCGGGCGACGGCCAGCGCCGCGTCGTTGTACACACAGAACCCGGACGCCGCCCCCGGCATCGCATGATGCAGCCCGCCCGCGAAGTTCACCGCGTGCAGCGCGTCCCCGCGCCACACCGCCTCCGCCGCCCCCACCGACTGCCCCGCGATGAGCGCCGACACCTCGTGCATCCCGGCGAACGCCGGATCGTCGACCGTCCCCAGCCCGTACGCCTGGTCGGCCGCGTCCGGATCGGCCGACGCCGCCTTCACCGCCGCCACGTAGTCCTCGCGGTGCACGAGCCGCAGCGTCGACTCACCGGCCCGCTGCGCGGCGACGACCTCCACCTCCCGGTCGAGCCCGAACGCACCCACCAGCCTCCGGGTCAGGTCGAGCCGGACCGGGTCCATCGGATGCCCGGTCCCGAAGTCATACCCCGCTACCGCCGGGTCCCACATCAACTGCGCGCGGCCGCTCATGCCCGCCACCGTATCGGTCCGTCCCACGGCCGAACGACGGGGCGTACACCAGCGTCACGAGCACCAGCGCCATCGGCACGAGCATGGCCCCGCGGTAGCTCCACGCGTCACCCAGCGCCCCCACCAGCGGCGAACCCACCAGAAAGCCCACGTAGTTGAAGATGTTCAGCCGCGCGACCGCCGCGTCCGACGCCTTCGGGAACAGCCGCCCGGCCGCCGCGAACGTCTGCGGCACGATCACACACAACCCGAGCCCGAGCAGCGTGAACCCGAGCATCCCGACCCACGCCCCCGGCGCCAGCGCCACCACACCGAACCCACCCGCCGCGACGACCGCCCCCAGCCGCACCACGAACACCGGCCCGAACCGCCGCACCCCGACATCCCCGACCGCCCGCCCGACGAGCGTCATGACCATGTAGACGTTGTACGGCACGGTCGACAGCTGCTCCGAACTGCCCAGCACGTCCTGCAGGTACTTGGCACTCCAGTTGGAGACCGTCGAGTCCCCGATGTACGCGAACGACATCACCAGGCACAGCGGCAACAGCATCCTGAAGACGACCCCGCCGTCCCCCGCCCCGGCCGGCGCACCCACCTCCGACTCGACACCCCCGTCGACGTACCACCGGCTCCCCACCAGACACAGCGGCAACAGCACGACCACGACAGGCAGATAGGACACGAACAACGACAGGTCCCAGTGCGCCCCGGCCCAGGCCAGCGAGGCCCCCACGATGCCCCCGAGGCTGTACGCGGCATGGAACCCGAGCATGATGCTCCGCCCGTACGCCCGCTGCAGACTCACCCCGAGCATGTTCATCGAGGCGTCCAGCGCCCCCACCGACAGCCCGAACACACCGAGCGCGACCGCGACCTCCGCGATCGCGTCACCGGCCCCCACCCCGAGCAACGCCAGCAGCACCACCGGCTGCGCCCACCGCAGCACCACACGGGGCGGCACCCGCTTCACCAGCTGCTCGGTGGCCACACTCCCCGCCCCCGCGAGGATCGGCACAGCGGCCAGGAACACCGGCAGCAGCCCGTCCGAGATCCCGTACTGGTCCTGCAGCGCGGGAATCCTCGTGACGAGGAGCGCGAAAGCGGCGCCCTGCGCGAAGAAGCTGAACGCGAGGGCTCTTCGCCCCCGGCGCTGCGCCCCTGTGATCCCGGTCGTGTCGGTCATGGCCGCACAGTAGGCGGCACGCCTACCGGTGGGTAGACGGATCTGCAAACCATGAGACGACCGTGACCTCGGCTGGCACTCAGCCCAGCAGCTCCGGCAGTTCCCGCATGTCGGCGAAGAGCGCGTCCGCGTCCCGCAGCCGGTCCGCCGGCGTCATCGCGGTGAACCCGTACACGTCCATCCCCGCGGCCCGCGCCGCCTGTACCCCGAGCGGACTGTCCTCGACGACCGCACACCTCTGCGGCGCCACCCCCATCCGCTCGGCGGCGTACAGGAACAGGTCCGGGGCCGGCTTGCCCCGCCCCACGTCCTGCGAACTGAACACCCGCTCCTCGCCGAACCAGGCGTCGAGCCCCGTCTTCCGGTGCCCGACCCGGATCCGCTCGTGGCTCCCCGACG
The DNA here is from genome assembly GCF_009870065.1 of Streptomyces sp. SID5785. Taxonomy (GTDB): domain Bacteria; phylum Actinomycetota; class Actinomycetes; order Streptomycetales; family Streptomycetaceae; genus Streptomyces. Next base: position 12,757 of record NZ_WWIA01000878.1, read on the forward strand.
AGGCCACGCAGTACGGCACGCCGTCCGCCCGCAGCTTGTCCAGCACCTCGACGGCCCCGTCCACGGCCTGGAGCTCCCGCTCGAACGCGGCGAAGACCCGCGCGTGGAACACCTCGTCGAAGTCCTCGGGCAGCCGCTGTCCGGTCCGCTCGAGAATCGTGTCGTGGACGCGGTGCATGGCGGCACCCATGTAGTCCCGCAGGGAGTCCTCGTACGAGGTCGGGTGCCCCAACTCGGTGAGATAGCCGGCCAGCAGTGTGTTGGAGAGGGGCTCACTGTCGACGAGTACGCCGTCGTTGTCGAAGATGACCAGTTCGTAGCGCATGGCTCCGACCCTAGACCGCTCCGGAATTCCCCCCAAACGCAGAAAAGCCCGGACCGTGTACCCGGTCCGGGCTTTCCCTTCTATCAAAAATAGTTCGGCGGCGTCCTACTCTCCCACAGGGTCCCCCCTGCAGTACCATCGGCGCTG
>NZ_WWIA01000879.1 GCF_009870065.1 Streptomyces sp. SID5785
GCGGCTCCGCCGCGGGGCGCGACCAGCCCCCACGCACCCGCGGACGGGAACCCACCGGGCCCCCACCCCGGTGGCCCCGATGGAGGTCGCGGACGAAGTCCGCATCTCCAGGGGCGCGGGGAACTGCGCGAGAAGCCCCACCGGACCCGCGGACGGGAACGCACCAGGGCCCCCCACCCCGGTGGTCCGGAGCAGGGGGCCAGGTGATGAGCGGCCGGCGCATCGGCCTCCGCCGAAGCCGAGTGCGCGGTCCCCTATATAGAGGGGGAAGACTTACTTCAGGTGCAGCTGCTGACCCGGGTAGATCAGGTCCGCGTCGGTGACGATGTCGTCGTTCAGCTTGAACAGCTTCTGCCAGGTCGTGTGGTGCGCCTCGGCGATCGTGCTGAGGGAGTCACCCTTCTTGACCTTGTACTCGCCGTCGCCCTTCTTGACCTTCTTGCCGGTCGGGGTGGTGACGGTCTCCTTCTTCGGCTGCGCCTTCGGAGCCTGACGCTCCTGCGAGCGGCTCGCGGGCTGCTCGGCCTTGCGCTCCTGCTGCTGCGGCTGGGTCTGCTGCTGCGGCTCGGCGGCCGGCGCGGAGTTGGACGTCGAGGCGCCGGACAGGCCGACACCACAGCTCGGCCAGGCACCCTTGCCCTGCGACGCGAGGACCTTCTCGGCGACGGCTATCTGCTGCGCCTTGGAGGCCTGGTCCGCGGAGGAGGCGTACGAGGTGCCGCCGTACGCGGCCCACGTGGAGGACGAGAACTGGAGGCCGCCGTAGTAGCCGTTGCCCGTGTTGATCGACCAGTTGCCGCCGGACTCGCACTGCGCGACGGCGTCCCACTCGGACGCGGTGGCGGCGGAGGCGCCGGTGGCACCCATCAGCGGGACGGCGACGGCGGCACCGGTGACACCGGCGAGCGTGGCGACACGGACGGCCTTGGACGGGCGGCGGTGCTTGCCCTTGCTGGAGAACAGCATGGAGAGATCCCCTCACCGACGCCTACGAGGTGAGCTGTCGGGTTCGGGCCAGTGAGTGCCCGGCCGCGCAACCTCGTGCGCGACTTAACCCCCAGCCGCTCCGGACTTCGTGCTTCCGGACCGGCACTTACCTTGGGTCCCCCGCTCCTGCCCACGGCGCTGACGCGTCGACTGTTCCCGGACGGACGGTGGCAGGATTCGGCGTGTCGCCCGTCGGGGCCCGCTGTGGCGAGCGGCTAGACCGTACGCAGCCGATCCGCCCGTTTTCAAAGCCGATCAGGGTCTTTGAGACCCATCTCTCACTTTCGCCAAATCGGACATTCAGCCAGCAATCCGCCCCGAACTCCCGCTACTTTTCGCCCGATTCGAGCCCAAGATCCAGACTCTGACCAGGAAGGATGAGGTCCGGGTCGGAGCCGACCGTCTTCTTGTTCAGGTCGTACAGCGCGGCCCATCCGCCGTCCACGTCATGCGAGTCGGCGATGTCCCACAGGTTGTCCCCGGCGCGCACCGTGTACGCGTCCCCGCCCCGGCTGTCCTCGCGGGAGGCGTGACGCCCCTCTCCCGTACGGGAGTCGGCGCGGTCGTCGGAGGCACGGTCGCCGCGGTGGCGGCCACCGTCCGAGCCGTCCGGGGAGGACGGGGTGGCCTCCGGGGCGGAGCCCTCCGGAGAAGTCGGCGCACCGGAGCCGGACTTGCCCGATTCGCCCGACTCGTCGTCACCGGACGGGGCGGCCGACGGCGACGGGCTCGCGGAGCCCTCGGCCGCGCCGGCGCCCTCACCCTTCTCGCCCTGGTCGTCCTGTTCGCCCTTGCCGTCCTTCTTGTCCGTCTTTCCGTCGTCGTCCGACGCGCCCGACGAAGCGTTACCGGAGGTATCACCGGAGGCCTCGTCCGACGGGGACTCGGACGCGTCCGGCGCCGAGGGCGACGGCAGGAGGCTCGACCCCGGGTCCACCTCCGCCGAACCGTCGCCCTGGGTGAGGCCCGCCGTCAGCGAGCAGCTCGGCCAGGCGCCCGGCCCTCGGTCGTCCAGCACCTTCTCCGCGACCGAGATCTGCTGCGACCGGCTCGCCTGGTCCGCGCTCGGCGCGAAGTCGAGCCCGCCGTACTGCTCCCACATCTCCTGGGACAGCTGGAGCCCGCCGTAGTAGCCGTTCCCCGCGTCGAGACTCCACTGTCCACCGCTCTCGCACGTGGCCAGCTTGTCCCAGGCGTGGGTGTCGGCGGCGCTCGCGTTGGTCGCGGCGAGCAGCGGGATCGCGATGGCGCTGCCGGTGACTCCGGCGGCGACGACGAGAGCAGGTGCCTGACGGGGGCGACGGTGACGACCGTTCCCGGAGAGCATGCGGGTGCCTTTCGCGAGACTGATGCTGCGCGCGACGGGTGTCGCGAGGGGCGCGACGGACGGGTCCGACGCGATGAGTGGTGAAGGTAGCGGGACTCGAACGCTTGTCACAAGTCGATGCAGCGTAGATCACGTGAAAGTCACAGCTTTGACGATCCGTCACTCCCGCAGCCCCCCTCACGGCCCCCTCAAGCCCCCCTCAGCGTGCGAAAAGCCCAGGAACAGGACAAGCCGTCAGACCGTCCGCCGCACCTCGAACTCCCGTGACCGCAGCCCGAGTCCGTGCCCGTGACCCGTCGCCACGGCCGCGCCCGCCACCACCGACGCGACCGCCGTCAGCGCCGCGCCCACCCAGAACGGCGCGACGGGTCCCCCGCCCGCACCCAGCGCCGCGGAACCGAGCAAGGGCCCCACCGCGGCACCCGTGTTGAGCGAAGCCGTCCCGTACGCGCCCGCGAGCGCCGGGGCACGGCCCGCGGCGTACAGCACCCGCGTGACGAGCGTGCTGCCCACCGCGAAGGCCGCCGCGCCCTGCACCAGCAGCACCGCCAGCAGGACCGCGGGGCGCGACGCCGCCAGCGCCAGGGCCGGCCAGCCCGCGAGCAGCAACGGCCCGCCGACCGCCAGGACCCGCCCCGGATGACGGTCCGCCAGCCGGCCCGCCACCGTCACCCCCGCGAACGAGCCGAGCCCGAACAGCACCAGCGCCACCGGCACCCCCCGCTCCCCCAGCCCCGCCGGGCCGGTCACGACCGGCGCCAGAAAGGTCAGGCCCGCGAACGTCGCCGCGTTCACCAGCGCCGCGAGCAGCATCGGCAACAGCAGTGCGGGCCGCGCGAGTTGAGCCAGTTCGCGGCGCAGCGGCACCGGGCCGTCCGCCGCCGCCCGGGACGGCAGCCCGCGCAGCAGACCGACCCCGGCGAGCACACACAGCAGCGCGACCGCCCAGAACGGCGCCCGCGGTCCGAGCAGCGCCCCGAGCGCCGCCCCGCCCGGCACCCCGAGCACCGTGGCCAGCGTCGTACCCGACAGGAGCACGCCGAGCGCCCGGCCCTTGCGGTCCGGCGCGACCAGCGCCGCGGCCGTCGTCAGGGCCACCGCCAGAAACCCGGCGTCGGCGAGCGCCGCGACCACCCGCGTCGCGAGCAGCACCCCGAAGTCCGTCGTGACGGCGCCCACGACATGGGCCGCCGCGAACACGAGCACGGACAGCAGCAGGGCGGTCCGCGGATCGCGGCGCCGCGCCAGAACGGCCATCAGCGGAGCGCCGACGGCGAGCCCGGCCGCGAACGCCGTCGTGAGCAGCCCGGCCGTACCGACCGGCACACCGAACCCGGCGGCGAGATCCGGGAGCAGCCCGGCGAGCATGAACTCGGAGGTGCCCATGGCGAACACGGCCAGGGCGAGCAGAAAGAGAGGGAGAGGCATCGAAGGACTCCGGACGGGAGGAGAGCGACATGAACGTCTTCTCGTCACCGCGTCCGTCCCCCGGACACACCGGCCCGGCCGCGCGGCGCGATGCGGCGCGGCGCGGCGGTACGGACCTACGGAATCAGTGGCTCAGGGGGCAGACGGCGTGACCGCATGCCCCCGCCCTGTCCGACTCGGGACTTCCCATACCGGCCACCGTACGGGAGCGGCCGTGCGCGGGGCATCCGGGTTTCACCGCTCCAGCGGGGTGAAGGCCACGGGCAGGGTGCGCAGCCCGCGCATGATCAGGCCGCCGCGCCGGCGCAGGTCGGCGGGGTCGACGGCGAGGCGCAGGTCCGGCAGGCGGGTCAGGAGGGTGGCGAGAGCCGCCTGCCCCTCCAGACGGGCCAGCGGTGCGCCCAGGCAGTAGTGGATGCCGTGCCCGTACCCCAGGTGCTGGTTGTCCGTACGGGACAGGTCGAGGGTGTCGGGCTCGGCGAACCGGGCCGGGTCCCGGTCGGCGGCCGCGAGCACGACGAGCACCGGATCGCCGGCCGCGATGTCCTGGCCGCCGATGCTCAGCGGCTCGGTCGCGAACCGCCAGGTGGCCATCTCGACCGGGCCGTCGAAGCGCAGCAGCTCCTCGACGCCGGTCTCCAGCAGGTCCCTCTCCCCGGCCGCGATCGAGCTCTGCAGGCGTGCGCGCTGCTCGGGGTGGGTCAGCAGCGCGTAGGTCCCGTTGCCGATGAGGTTGACCGTGGTCTCAAAACCGGCAAAAAGGAGGATGAAGGCCATTGCGGCGGCCTCGTTCTCCGTGAGGTGCTCGCCGTGGTCGGAGGCGCGGATCAGGCCGGAGATGAGGTCGTCGCCCGGGTCGTTGCGCTTGCGGTGGATGAGCTCGGCCAGGTAGCCGCGCATCTTCTTGACCGAGCGCGCCACCCCTCCCCGCGGCCCCCCGCCGTGCCGGATCATCATGCCCGCCCAGTCGCGGAAGTCGTCCTGGTCCTCGCGGGGGACGCCGAGGAGGTCGCAGATCGCGTAGATGGGGAGGGGGAAGGCGAAGTCGTGGATCAGGTCCGCCTCGCCCTTCGTGGCGAAGCGGTCGATCAGGTCGTCCGTCAGTTCCTGGACCCGGGGGGCGAATTCGGCCACGCGGCGGGGGGTGAAGGCCTTGGAGACGAGGCGGCGCAGGCGGGTGTGGTCCGGGGGGTCGATGTTGAGGAGGTGGGTCATCAGCTCGGCCTTGCGTTCGCCGGGGATGCCCGTCTTGCCCTTGGCGTGCGAGGGCTCGTCGTGGTGGTCCGGATTCTTGCTGAGCCGCTGGTCGGCGAGGGCCTGGCGGGCGTCGGCGTAGCGGGTGACCAGCCAGGCCTCGACCCCGCTGGGCAGCGTGGTGCGGTGCACGGGGGCGTGCTCGCGCAGCCAGGCGTAGGCCGGGTACGGGTCGTTCGCGAACTCCCAGGTGAAGAGTTCGGGCATGTCGGCGGGGGCGGGGCTTTCGGTCACTTCTCGACCGTATCGGGGAGGCCCTCGGTGGTGCGGACGGCGTCACGGTAGGCGCGGGCGGCGGCCCGCAGGGCGGCTTCGGGGTCGATGCCGTCGGCCTCGGCGCGCAGGGCGAGGGTGAGGAGTTCGTAGCCGATGCCCGGGCCGGTGGGGACGGGGACGTCGAGTCCGGCGGTGCGGACGCGGGAGCCCAGCTTGGCGGCGAGGGCGAGGCCGGGCTGGCCGACGGGGACGCCGTCGGTGACGGAGGCGCGGCGCTTCTCCTCGGCCTTGGTGCGCAGCCAGTGCTCCTTGACGTCCTCGGGGGTCTCGGCGGTGTCGTCGCCGAAGACGTGCGGGTGGCGGTGGATGAGCTTGGTGACGATGCCGCCGGCGACGTCGTCGATGGAGAAGGGGTCGTCGTCGCCGGTGGCCTCCTCGGCGATGCGGGCGTGGAAGACGACCTGGAGGAGGACGTCGCCGAGTTCCTCGCGCAGTTCGTCGCGGTCGCCGGTCTCGATGGCCTCGACGAGTTCGTAGGCCTCCTCGATGGCGTACTTGGCGAGGTCCTCGTGGGTGCGCAGCCGGGACCAGGGGCACTCACGGCGGATGCGGTCCATGACCTGGACGAGGTCGAGGAGGCGGGCGCCGGGCAGGTCGTAGGAGCCGGGGAGCAGTTCGAGGGCGGGCATCTGCTCGCGGCCGGATCCGGCGAGGGTGGCGAGGCCGTCGGTGAGCCGGCGGTCGCCGTCGGCGGCGGCGAGGACGACGAGGGTGCGGCCGCCGTCGGCGCACCGGTCGACGAGTTCGCGGGCGGTGACGTCGCCGGGCAGCGGCCGGACACCGGCTTCTTCGAGGTACGGGAGCTGCGGGTGTGCGGGGTCGGAGCACAGCACCTGGTCGGCGCTGCGCAGGACCTGCCAGGCCTGCCAGGACAGGAGGCCGGGGGCGACCCGGTGGCTGGTGCTGAGCAGGACGATGCGGCCGGCGGCGCTGGTGGTGTCGTTCACCCGTCGAACGTAACGCAGGCCGCCGGTCCGGTGAGCGGTCAGGCGGTCTGGGCCGCGGGCTGCTTCGTCACCTGGTTGAGCCAGGGGGTCTTGGCGTCGGTCCGGGAGTTCAGCCGGGCGTCCCAGGTGCCGTAGCGGGGGTTGAGGGTGACGTTCAGTTCCTTGGAGGCGTTGACGAGGGCCTTGGCGAAGGCGGCCTTGCCGGCGCTGGTCTGCGGGTCGGCACCGATGGCCTCCATGAGCTTGCCGGCCTCGACCTCGGTGCGCATGGCCTCGGTGAGGCGCTGCGGGGGGATGCCGTACTGCTGGAGGAAGGCGGTCTCCAGCTGCTCGGCGCCGCCGGCCCGCTTCTCGTAGGCGCTGCGCATGGACTGGGTCTCGGCGCGGGTGACGGTGACTCCGGCGTCGGTGGCGGCGCGGTGCAGGACGCGGGTGCGGACCATCGCGTTGAGCGTGTTGCGGGCGAGGGGGCCGGAGGCCTGGACGGCCTGCTTGTACTGGGCCTGGTCCTGGGTGGCGGCCTGCTGGGCGTCGCGCACCTCGGTGACGCGGGCGTCGAGCTGGGAGACGGTGATGCGCTGGCCGCCGACGACGGCCGCGGCTCCGGGGTGCGCCTCGTTCCCGCAGGCGGTGAGGACGGGGACCGCGGCGAGTGCGGCGGCGGACAGGACGAGCGCGGTGCGGCGGCTGGTGCGGCGGTGCAAGGTGGAGCCTCCCTGCGAGTAGTTTGTGCGCGTTCCGCCGCGCGTGGCGCGTCCGTCCGGCTGGGGCGGTGGTCGGGCGACGGGTGGGCGCACAAAGTCCGACGTTGATCGATGTTAGGCAGTGACCGCTTGCTGGGCCACCTATTCGACAACGATTCGCCGGGAGTTGGGGTACTGAACTCCGCCCGGGCGGGTCAGCCGCGCACTTGTCCGAGCCAGTGGAGGGTGCGGCGGACCTCGGCGGGGAAGGGGTGGCCGGGGCCGTGCAGGCGCTCGGCGTCGTGGAGCAGGCGCAGCAGGGTCTCGTGGGCGGCGCCGCGGTCGCCGACGGCGAGGAGCAACTGGCCGATGCGGCGGCGCACTTCGAGGGCGAGCCGGAGGTCGGTGGTGGCGTACTGGTTCTCGTAGTACGGGAGCAGGGAGCGGTACTCGGCGAGGGCGGCGGCCGGTTCGCCGAGGGCTTCGAGGCACTG
>NZ_WWIA01000880.1 GCF_009870065.1 Streptomyces sp. SID5785
TCGAGGCGCTGCAGCGGCTGGTGCATGACGGTCGTGTACTGGCCGTGGATGAGGGTGCCGACCTGCTCCTGGGCGGCGGCCACGACCCGGGGATGGCAGTGCCCGGTGCTGGTGACGCCGATCCCGGCGGTGAAGTCCAGGTAGCGGCGGCCGTCGACGCCGTAGAGATGGACGCCCTCCCCGCGCTGCGCGACGACGGGGGTGGCTTGACGCAGATGCTCGGACAGTTGGGTCATGCCCCCAGCGTCGATGCCGGGGCGAACCGACGTCAATGGGTCATGTGGGGTGTTTCGCCGCCATGACCGGTCCACCGCGCCTGACCAGGCATGTCGCCGTGCCGCAGGGCGGCCCGCGTGCGGGCGGTGCCGGGGGCGTGCGGCAGGATGTCCCGCGCGCGGGCGGTCAGGACGCCCGCGCACGTCCCATCCCCGATCCGGCAGGTACCAGGTGACGAAACTTCACATATCCGCTCCCGCACCGGTGTTGTCCGCGGGAGGTGGCCGGTGACCCGCGGCCTCGCGCTCCACGATCTGCTGCTCTCCGGCATCGCCCTGCTCGCCGGGCTCGTCGGCGGCCTGTTGCTGCGCGCCCTGATGCGGTGGCTGGGCGTCCGGGCGAGCCGGACCCGGTGGGGCGGCGACGACGTGATCGTCGACGCGCTGCGCACACTGGTGCCGTGGGCGACGGTCGCCGCGGGGGCGGCGGTGGCTGCCGAGGTGCTGCCGCTCACGGCCCGGACCGGGCGCAACGTGACCACGGCGCTGACCGCGTTCGTCATCGTCGCGGCGACGCTCACGGCGGCGCGGGTCGTGACCGGGCTGGTGCGGACGGTGGCCCAGTCCCGGTCGGCGGTGGCCGGCTCGGCGACCATCTTCGTGAACATCACCCGGGTCGTGGTCCTCGCGATCGGGTTCCTCGTCGTGCTGCAGACGCTCGGCGTGTCGATCGCGCCGCTGCTCACCGCCCTCGGCGTCGGCGGCCTCGCGGTCGCCCTCGCCCTCCAGGACACGCTCGCCAACCTCTTCGCGGGCGTCCACATCCTCGCCTCGAAGACGGTGCAGCCCGGCGACTACATCCGGCTGAGCAGCGGCGAGGAGGGGTACGTCGTCGACATCAACTGGCGCAACACGGTGGTGCGGCAGCTCTCCAACAATCTCGTGATCGTCCCGAACAACAAGCTGGCCGGGACGAACATGACGAACTACAGCCGTCCGGAGCAGGAGATGACGCTGCTCGTCCAGGTGGGTGTCTCCTTCGACAGCGACCTCGACCAGGTCGAGCGGGTCACGACGGAGGTCGTCGCCGAGGTGATGAGCGGGGTGGAGGGCGCCATGCCGGAGCACGAACCGGCGGTGCGCTTCCACACGTTCGGCGACTCGCGGATCAGCTTCACGGTGATTCTGGGCGTGGGCGAGTTCAGCGACCAGTACCGGATCAAGCACGAGTTCATCAAGCGGCTGCACCGGCGCTACCGCGAGGAGGGCATCCGGATCCCGTCGCCGGTGCGCACCGTGGCGCTGGCCCAGGGCAGCGCGCCGGTCGTGATCCCGCCGCAGCGCGGCGGCGAGCGGCACCCGGCCGTGTGACGCCGCTCAGCCGAGCAGCCGGCCGAGGACCCGGGCGGCGGTGTCGGCCATGAAGGCGTTCCGTCCGCGGTAGTAGGCCAGTTCGTGGGCGGCGATCGTCAGGGCCCAGCCGCGGCCCCGGCGCCAGGTCGCGGCGTCGTGGCCGACGCTCGCGCGGAAGGCGGCGGCGCCCTCGTCGTCGAGCACGTACCAGGCGGCGATGAGGTCCACGGCGGGATCGCCGACCCCCGTGCAGCCGAAGTCGATGACGGCGGTCAGCCCGCCGGTCTCCGGGTCGACGAGCACGTTGCCGGGCTCGAGGTCGGCGTGCAGCCACACGCCGGGGCGGCGCCACGCGGGCGCGTCGAGCGCGTCCTGCCACAGCGCGGTCGCGGCCCCGGCGTCGAGAAGTCCGTCGAGCCGGGCGAGCGTCGCTCGGGTGTCCGCGTCGCGCGGAGCGAGCGGCGCGCCGCGGTCGGCGGCCGGCGCGCCGGTGGTGTCGGCGCGCTGGAGCGCCCGGACGAAGTCGGCGATGTCCCGCCCCAGTCGGGCCGGGTCCCGCGGCCGCTCGCCGGTGGGGACGGTCCCGGGCAGCCAGCGGTACACGGACCACGGCCACGGGTAGCCGCGCCCGGGAGTGCCCGCACCGAGCGGTTCGGGCACGGCGACCGGGAGTGCGGGGGCGAGCCGGGTCAGCCATCGCTGCTCGCCGGGCACGTCGGCGGCGGCGCCCCGGGTGCGCGGCAGCCGCACGACGAGCTCGTCGCCGAGCCGGTACAGCAGGTTGGAGGTGCCGTCGGAGCCGACGGGGCGCAGCGGCAGCGCCGCCCACCGCGGGAACTGGTCGGCGAGGAGCCCCCGGACCAGGGCCTCGTCCACGTCGGGCTCGTCGTCGTGCAGCTTGGACGGTGCGCTCATCGTGGCCTTCCGGGCGGCGGTGGCGGAGACTGCGAGCGTAGGGGGCCGCCCCGCGCGCGGCACCGGGTTTTCGGGCGCGGCGGTCCGCCGGGCGTCCGGCGGCGGGCGCTTCACTGGCCCCATGTGCCACTACTGCGGATGCCGTGACATTCCCCTGATCAAGGAGTTCATCGCCGAGCACGAGCGCGTCACGGACGCCGCCGGTGACGCCCTGCGCGCCCTGGAGCAGGGGGATCCCGCACGGGCCCGGGTCCTCGTCGACCGGATGGCGCGGGAGCTCGCCGCGCACTGGCGCGGCGAGGAGGACGGGCTGTTCCGCGTGATGAGCGACGATCCGGAGTACGCGGACTACATCGCCGCGCTGGAGTCGGAGCACCGTGAACTGGCCGCGCTGCTGCCCGCGTTGGACCTCGGCGACGCCGCCGACGTCCGCACGTTCACCGAGGCGGTGCACGAGCTGCACCGGCACATCGCGAAGGAGGAGGACGGGCTGTTCCCCGCGTCTCTGACCGCCCTGTCCGGCGACGGCTGGAACCGCTCGATGGACGCCTGGCGGGCTGCCCACCCGGGCGCCCCGGCCTGACCCGCCGGGACAGGACCCCTGCCCGGACTGGACCCGCCCGGGACAGGACCCGCGCAACGACCGTGGGGCCGCTTCAGATCCCTCTGAAGCGGCCCCACGGATCACGACTCACGACTTCGAAAAGTCGGGACGACAGGATTTGAACCTGCGACCCCTTGACCCC